>JAAEOK010000112.1 GCA_024244705.1 Alphaproteobacteria bacterium | reverse complement strand
AGCTGCCGATCTTCGACAGCGACCCGGATTTCGAGATCCGCATCTTCGGCGGCGGGTTCTATTACTGGGCCGACAACTTGCAGAACGTGGCCGGCCCGCGGGGCCGGGTCGAGGCGCGCATCTACGACCTCGATTTCCTCACCGACGGCTCGCGGCTGACGCTGGGCGGCGAGGTGCGCAACGACGACGTGCGCGGGACCGAGGGTTTCGGCTCGGTGATCGTGCGGATTCCACTGGCGGCGATGGGCGTCGGCAGCCAGCCCAAGGTGACCGGCCTCGACCGGCGCATGCTCGATCGCATCGTGCGCGAGCCGATCATCACCGGCATCGGCTACAACGACGAGGCGGTGTTCGTGAACAACGGCGACGCCCGGGTCGATTCGATCTTCTTCGCCACCGACGGCGGCGGCGGGTCGGGGATCAAGTACGACCCCGACAGCCTGGCCGACGCGCTGGCCAACGGCGGCGACAACTCGATCGTCGTGCTCGACGACAACAACGGCGCCTACACCGCCGGCCCCGGCGGCATCGATTTGGCCGAGGGCCAGAACCTGGTCGGCGCCGGCAAGGCGGTCAAGCTGACCGGGTCCTATACCGGCTACATGGTCTATTTCACGCCGCTCCCCGGCGAGGGCACGCCGACCATCATCGGCGACGACGACAGCGCGAGTCTGATCACGTTCCAGAACAATTCGTCGATCGTGAACCTCTACCTCGAGGGCGATTTCTACCACGGCGTCCACGGCCCCGACGTCGAGAGCAACTTCTGGATCCAGGACCTGGTGATCGACCTGTCGAGCGCCACCGGCGACGGCATCCGCACCTATGTCAACAACCCGCGCGACAACGTCTACAATCTGTTCACCACCTCGACGCCGAGCGGCTTCATCAACTGGAACCGGATCTTCGATTCCAGCGACCGTCACGGCATCTTGACGACGATCACCGCCAATGATGGCGACGCCCATTCGTTCGACCTCGCCGTCACCCAGAACACGATCAACAACGTCTGGTACGAAGGTATCCACGTCGAGGTCTATGTCGACGGCGCCGGCTCGTCGCTCAAGAACAGTATCGACGTCAGTTGGAACTCGATCGACAACGTCGACTACAACGACGGCATCAAGGTCCATGCCCATGCCGACAACGAGGGCTTCCTCGACCAGGCCGACCCGGTGACGATCAACTACAACTCGATCAACAACGTCTACGACGACGGCATCGAGACCTACACCGATGCCGACTACGGCGGCACCATCCTGCAGACCCTGTCGGTCAACTGGAACACGATTACCGATACCGACGAAGGCGAGGGCATGGAGGTCCGGGTCGCCGCGCGCAATGGCGGTCTGATCGATCAGGCCAACACCATCAACGTCAACAACAACTCGATCTTCGACACCGGCGGCGACGGCATCGAGGTCGACGTCGAGGTCGAAGATTCCGGCTCGACCGCGATCCAGACCATCAATATCAACAACAATTCGATCAGCGAGACCAACGGCGACGGCATCTCTGTCGAGATCGACGTCCGCAACGGCGGCTTCCTCGACCAGGCCAACACCCTCAATATCAACGACAACTCGATTGCAGATATCGGCGATGAGGGCGATGACGGGATCGACGTCGACGTCGACATCTACGACGACGCCACTGCGATCCAAACCATCAACATCAACGGCAACTCGATCGACGATATCGACGACGACGGCATCGAGGTCGACACCAACGTCAACAACGACAGTTTCCTCGACCAGGCCAACACGATCACCATCAACAACAACACGATCACCGATACCGGCAATGACGGCATCGACGTTGATACCTATGTCGGATACGGCTCGACGGTGGTGCAGACCACCAACATCATCGGCAACGTGATTGGCACGCCGGGCGAGGACGACGATATCGGCGACAAGGGCATCGAGATCGATAACGACGTCCGCGGCGGGGGATTCCTCGACCAGTCCAACACCATCACCATCGGCTTCAACACCATTACCGCGACCGACGAGGAAGGCATCGAGATCGACAACTTCGCCGATTACGGCCTTGGCCGCCCCGGCACCCTGTTGCAGCGGATAAACATCCACCACAACTCGGTGTTCGAGATCGACGACGAGGGTATCGAGATCGACACCGTTGCCGTGGGCACCGGCACGCCGCCGCCCAACAACGTCTTCATCCAGCAGCATATCGATATCGACGACAACATCGTCTCCGCGAACCTGTACGAGAGCGACGGCATCCAGGTCGAGACCCGGGCCGCCAACGGCGCCTTCATCGACCAGGGCAGCACCATCAACATCCGCCGCAACACGGTGACCGACACCGGCGACGACGGCATCCAGGTCGAGAACGACGTCTACCGGGCGACGCTGGCGCAGAGCCTCAACGTGTCGGGCAATACGGTGACCTATTCGGGCCAATTCTATTTCAGCGTCGTCTCGCACAACGTCTATGTGAACAACGACGTCAATTACAACGGCACCCTGTTCCAGACCATCGACGTCAACGACAATTTCCTGTCGCGTAATTCCTATGCGGATTTCTTCGGGCTCGGGCCGATCATCGGCGACGGCGTCAACATCACCACCGACCTCGACCGGGCGTCGACCGCGACCCAGACCATCAACGTGCTGCGCAACTCGATCAGCTACGAATCGGACGACGGCGTCGACATCGACACCGATGTCAGCAACGACTCGATCATGAACCAGGCCAACACCATCACCGTCGCCGGCAACACCATCAACCACATCGGTTATGGGATTATCGGCTTCCTGCTGCCCCATGCCGGCGTCTCGATCGACAACGACGCCGACACCGCCGGCACCCTGGCCCAGACCGTCAATGTCACCGACAACGTGATCTACGATGTCAACGACTCGTTCATTATCGGGTTGGGCGGCGAGGGCGTGCGCATCACCAACAATGCCGACGATCTCGGCACCACCCTGACCCAGACCGTCGACGTGAGCCGCAACAGCATCTCGGCCACCGACGACGAGGGCGTGCAGATTTCGACCGATGTCAATTACGACGCCTTCGTCGACCAGGCGAACACGATCACCGTCTCCGGCAATACGATCCACGATGCCGGAAGCGACGGCGTCCTGGTCGACAACCAAGTCGGCAATATCGGGTTCATCATCACCAGCGACAACACCGGAACGCTGCTGCAGACGGTCAATATCGACGACAACACGATCTTCGATGTCGGCGGCGACGGCATCGACGTCAACAACGACGTCGAATATGCGCCGTCCTTGCTGGTCCAGACGGTCAACATCCGGCGCAACTCGGTGACCGATACCGGCGATGACGGCATCGTCGTCGACAATCACGCCGACGAGGGCTTCATCGATCAGGAAAACACGGTCACCATCGACGACAACACGGTCCTCCGTGCCGATAACGACGGCATATACGTCAACAACGAGGTCGACGACGAAGGCACCATCCGCCAGACCCTCAACGTCCGCCGCAACTCGGTCGACGAAAGCGGCGACGAGGGCATCAAGATCGACGTCGACGCGGACGACGAGCCTGAATCGCGCCACTACCAGACCGGCACCATCAGCCACAACACCGTGGTCAACAGCGATAGCGACGGCCTCTATATCGACGTCAACGTCGACGACGGCGCGTTCTCGACCCAGACCTTCGATATCGGCCACAACTCGATCGCCGGCAACGGCAGCGAAGGAGTCCGGATCGACATCGAGAATGATGACGACGAAACCAGCACGTCGTTCTTCCTCGATTTCTACAACAACGTCATCCACGACAACACGGCGGACGGGCTCGCTATTGACATCCTGATCGACAACGACGATGCCAGCAACGTGTTCAATGCCACGATCCGCGACAACTCGATCGTCAACAACGACGACGATGGCATCGAGATTTTGATCAACCTCGATCAGGACGGCGTATCGATCGCCGACATCGACTTCGTCGGCAACACCATCGGCGGCAACGGCCTCAACGTCGGTGACGACGGCATCTATGTCAGGGTCGAGGCCGACGACGCGGCGCTGTCGAACACGATGCTCGAGTTCACCGACAACACCGTCTTCCTCAGTTACGACGACGGCATCGAGTTGCGCCAGGATTGGGATTCAGCCGATACCGGCGGTTCGGTGACGATGAGCGCCGCCTTCATGGGCAACGACATCAACGCCAACGGCGACGACGGCGTGTTCCTGTACAACTCGGGCGACACATCCGACTTGCATGCATTCCAGACCGTGCTGTTCACGCCGGGCGGCAATTACATCACCAACCACGACGGCGCGGGCGATTTCGGCCTTTACGCCTCCAACAACGATTTCGGCATCCAGTTCGTCGACCTGACGAGTGTGACCTTCGCCGGCAACGGCACCGCTTTCGGCAGCAACGGCGGCGGATTCATTCAGACCATCATCGGGCCGTAATCCGCACCCTTGTAAACACGATCCAACCGGACGCGCCGCTCCTCCCGAGCGGCGCGTTTGCGTTTGGCCCTCACGACCTCACCCCCTCACCCTCGGTCGCTCCGCTCCCTCTTCCCTCTCCCTCGAGGGGAGAGGGAATTTGACCGCGCGCGGAGCATCTCCCCTCGCCCCTTACCCACGTTCCCTCGCCCCTTCGGGGAGAGGGAGGGACCCGCGTAGCGGGAGGGTGAGGGGGACCCGAGCTTAGCCGGAGCTGGGTGAGGGGGAGCTTGAGCCGAGGACATGGCCGACCCAACCATCCCCATGCCCGCAGAACCGGGATCCCGTGTCTGCACCGCGTCACTCATCGTCCGGCAGCGCGCGGGACCGGCGAAGTCTAACGCGGCAGTTTGGAGAGTTCTTCGGCGAGGTCCTTGGTCGATGCCATCACCGGCTTGAGCTCCGGCGCGTTCTTCTTCCACTTGTCCGGATCGGGCGCGGTCAGCGTGTATTTCGAAGGTTTCAAGGGGGCCTTCGAGGCGTCCTCCATACGGGCGCCGAACGGAACCTCGGCGAAGGTGCACAGACGCCGCAGCTCCTTTGCCGGGTTGGCGATGAAGTCTTCGTGACGGATCGAGCACCAATGGTCGTCTGGGACCTCGGTCAGGTCGTCGAGGATCAGCCGGTTGGTGGTGAGCCATTGCGCGGCGACGATGTCGGCCAACTTCTTGCCGTTCAATTCGCGCCAGTCGGGGATCAACAGATGGGACCACGGCTGTCCCTTCCACCCCGGCAATCCGCGATAGGTGACGTAGCGTCCCGAGCGCCAGGAATCGAGCAGGCTGCTCAGATTGTCGCGCGGGTTGCGGTGGAGGAAGATGAACCGCGCGCCGGCGAAGGCCGCGCGCAGGAACGGGATGCGCAGCGCGTTCTTTGGCGTCTTTTCGAGGAAGCGGACGGTCTCCGGCACCGCCTCGCCGGTCAGGCTGGTCAACAAGGTTCCGTCGGCGCTGCGGGCATCGCGCAGAAACCCGCCGCGCAAGGCGCCAATCACCTGCGGCGAGGCGTCGAGGTGGGTGAGCCGGTTGGAGGCGAACTTCTTCGCTTTCGGGTGCAGGCCCTGGATCGATTCGACCTGCTGGTGGCCCTCATCGCCAAGGGTCCAGAAGTCCCGGTTCTGGGCCAAGGTCTCGAACAGCAAAGTGCTGCCCGAGCGCGGCGCGGCGACGATGAACACCGGGCGGTCGAACATACTAGCCAAGCGGTGCTGGTTCTGATTGGCCCGTCGCGCCTGGGCGCGGCGTTGTCCGCCGCCGCCTTGCCGCCGGCCGCCGCCGGCCGCCCGCCGGGCCTGGCGCACCGGGATGTTGGCGTTGGCCGCCATGGGCAGGGCCGAGCGGTCGAGGGCGAATGCGAAATCGGACTGGATGATCGACGAAGCGGTCATGCCGTTGCTCGCGACGCGGAGCGCGGGCGGCAGGTGTTGGGCCAGCTTGAGCGCGTCCTGAACCACATTCTGATAGCTCGGCCAGGCGGTCTGGTCGGCGCCGTCGACGACCCAAATCGAGCGCCAGGCGTGGCGGATTTCCTCCAACGCCTCCTCGACGTCGTCGATCAGCTCGGCATCGTTGTCGGCGCGGGCGCGCAGGTCGGCGACCAGGATTTCGCAATTACGGTCGATCTCGCCGGGCGCCATCACCGGGGCGCTTTCGTAGTGTTCGATGGGAACGCTGATATCCTTCTTGTCGAGATCGAACGGCACGAACTGCGGCTCGCGCTCGTTTCTCTCGACCTGGCGCAGCATGCGCCAGAAGGAGGCCGAGCCGACAGTGTCGATGACGAGATGGATTCTGGTCACATTGCTCGGGTTCTCGACCTTGTGCAGACGCCAATTGTCGAAGGTCCAGCAATCGCCGGCCTTCATGTGCACGTTGTTGTCCTCGCACCAGAATTTGACCGACTGATCGGTGACGATGGGGACGTGGATGCGGGTCCGGTTGCGCCAGTAATAGGCGATATCGGTGTGCTCGAGGACGTCCGATTCGGCCTCCAGGCGCATCAATCGGGTGCGCCCGATGACGGTATCGAACGACGCCAGGACCTGCTGCATGTAGGGACAATTCGCCAGGTGCTGGGTCGGGCGCATGGGGCCCTTGGTGTCGTCGTTCTCCTCGCCGTGGGCGGCGATGAGGATCAGCGCGGTATTGCCCTCATAACCCGACGGATGCGGCCGCCAGGCGCTTTCCGGGAAGGCCAACGCCTCTTTCTTCAGCCGGCTGGGGTCGAAGGTGAAGGGCAATTTGTAGAAGGGTTGTCGAAGCTTCATGGATCTCCGGCGTCCGGGTTGTAACCTTTTGAAACAGGGAATATATTCGCCTCACGAATCACCCCCTTATAGCAACTTCAACGGGACCTGAACAGAGGACGCATGGCAGTCGCAGCGAACAAAATGGCGCGGGAAGAATCGGAACTTTGCGAGTGTGGCAGCGGCTTGCGCGCCCTGACCTGCTGCCAGATGAAGCAGGCAAAACGCGAAACCCAGGCCATCCGCGATTATTGGAAGCCAACCCTGGAACAGGCCGAGGCGGCCCTGAAAGCGGGCAATCTGAAGGACTCGGCCTTTCATTGCGTCCATGTCATCGAGCATGCGCCGTGCTATCTCGAGGCGCTGCAGATCCTTTACCAGGTCCGCGCCCGGGAGGGAAAAACCCAGGCCGCGGAGGCGCTGATCAAGCGCGCCGTTCACATCAACCCCAACCAGATCTGGTCGACCAACGAGCTGTCCTTCCTGCTCTACCGCAAGGGAGAGCGCGCGCAGGCTGAGCACCACGCGCGCAACGCCATCCGGATCGCGCCGCGCAACGCGCGGGCGCACAGCATGATGGCGGCGCTCCTCACCGAGGCCAACCGCAACCTGTCGGGCGAATACCACTACCGGCGGGCGCTCGAATTGGTCGAGGGCGAAGACGCCAGCCTTTATGCCAATCTCGCCCTCAACCTCAAGCAGCAGGGCCGGGTCGCGGAATCGGAGGAGTTTTACCGCAAGGCCGACGCGCTCGACCCGAACAATTTCAACACCTTGATGGGTTGGACGCGGATGGAGGAGGCACGCCGCAACATCGATTCCGCGTGGGAGCTTCTGGGGCGTGTGGAGGCGCTCGAGAAACGGCCGGCCGCGATCGCCCTCGTCAAGGCGGTGCTTCACGGTCGCGAGAAGGAATACGACAAGGCGCTTGAGGTGCTCGACGGTCTCAGCAGCAGCGAGGAAATGCAGGAAGTCGATCCGACCTCGACGCATCTTCTCGAAAAGGGCCGGCTCTACGACCGGCTCGGCCGCTTTGACGAGGCCTGGGATTGCTACGAGCGCGGCAAGAACATGGTGCGCGAGGCCAGCGGCAACAGCTACCGCGACAAGATCGCGGCCCAGCTCGCCGGCCGTCTGAAGAATTTCTTCACCTCCGGGCGCCTCGAACTTTTGCCCCGTGCCGAGCGCCGGGACGGTGTCGCGCAGCCGCTCTTCGTCGTCGGATTCCCGCGCTCCGGCACGACTATGGTCGAGCAGACCCTGACCGCCCATCCCAAATTGTGCGCCGGGGACGAGCTGACGTTCATCGGCGACTTGACCCGGTTCACGCCGCAGATGCTGAACAGTCCGACGAAATACCCGGAGAGCCTCGCCGATTTGTGGATCGGCGAAAACCTCGGCGGGCTCGACCATATGCGTGACTGGTATCTCGGCAAGGTGCGTCAGCTCGGTATCCTCGAAGACGGGGTCGACTACTTTACCGACAAGATGCCGCTCAACGAGACCCATCTCGGCTTCATCAGCCTGCTGTTCCCCCAATCGCCGATCATTCACCTCATCCGGCATCCTTTGGACGTTGTCGTCTCGGTGTTTTCGAACTACCTGACCCACGGCTACTATTGTGCGTTTTCGTTGGAAAGCACGGCGCGGCATTACGCCTTGGTGATGGATCTCGTGTTCCACTACCGCGACAACGTTCAAATGAAATACATGCCGGTCAAATACGAAGAAATCGTCGAGGACCAGGAGACCAACGTGCGGGAACTGCTCGACTTTATCGGCGAGCCGTTCGACGAGAAATGCCTGAATTTCCACGAAAATGCGCGCTACGCGCGAACCGCGAGCTACGCCCAGGTGACCGAAAAGCTATATTCGCGGTCGGCCTACCGTTACAAGAACTACCTCAAGCATCTCGAACCGATCATCCCGATCGTCGAACCGGTCATCAAGCGCCTGGGCTATACGGTCGACTGATCCGACGCGCGCCGACAAATGGCGCGGCGCGGCCCCTCAATTCTTGTGTTTGACGTTTTGCGTCAGCAGCCACAGCTGGCACGCATTGGCGATCTGGTCCGTATAAGCCGCGGCGTTGGCCGGAACGTTGCTGTCGACGAACTCGGGAATGCAGAGCGTGACGTTATCCTGGATGCGCAGTGATTTGAAGCGCTCGTTCTTGGCATAATCCCACTTGCCGTGTCCCTTGATGATGAGCATTTCCTGCTTCAGGAAATTGAACTTCTGATGCTCGAACGTGCTGTTGGTGATGACCCCGGCGATCTCGATATCGGGCGCCAGCACGATCTTGTTGAGGGATGCATTGTAGGCGGGGTTGGGGTGGACGAAGAACAGGGTGTTGAAATCGAGGTCGTCGCCGAGCGGCTCCTTGCGCCCAAAGCTCATTACGCCGTTTTCGATCGCTTTCTTCCAATCGCTGAGGACGCCCATCGCCTTGGGATTGCGTATCGTCGCCGCGAACATATCGACGATGGGTTTCATGCGTTCATCGACGCGCGCCATGAGATTACTCCAGCTTGGATTGGGGTAGGTGCCGAACGGTGGTGCGCCGGCCAGGGCGCGGGCCGTTGTGCATAGCAGAAACCGCTCTACGCGCAAACCGATTTGGGGTGAATGGCGCTAGCTTCGTGTGCTGCATAACTCACCAAGCGCGGCCGCGATCCTGTCGACAACGCCGCTCCAGTCGTTTTGCTGTTCCTGGCGGAATACCCGGACGCTCGGGTACCAGGGCGAATTATCGATGTCGCGGCCCCAGCGCCAATCGCCGGTCCGGCTCAGCATCAGCCAGGCCGGCCGGCTCAGCGCGCCGGCGAGATGAACCGTGACCGTGTCGACGGTGATGATCAGGTCGAGTTTTTCGATGATCCCGCCGGTCTGGAAGAAGTCACCGAGGACCTCGTCGCCGAGGACGTGGACCTTGCCTTCGAGCCCGGCCTCGGTGAGAACCGATTCGTCGGCGCCGAATTGCAGGCTATAGAGTTTTACGCCGGGCACCTCGGTCAACGGGGCCAGCATTTCAGGCGTCATGGTGCGATAGTGATCGCCCTTGAAGGTCGTGCTACCGGCCCAGATGAGGCCGACATTCAAGGTCGCGCCGTCGAACTGCACGGCGCTGTCGGCGGCGGCGCGAATGTAGGGCGTTTCGGCCGGAACATCGGGCCACCGCGTCTTGAAGATTCTCGGCAGGCTGAAGATAGGAATCTTGAAATCGATTGCCGGTACATCTTCGAAGGCGGTAACGATCCGGTCGATTCCGTCGACGGTTTCCAGCACCCGTTCCAGCGGTTTGGCGACCAGGAAGACCAATTCGCCGCCGCGTTCCTTGACCCAGGGGACATAGCGGAGGCACTGGATGACGTCGCCGTAGCCTTGCTCCTGATAGACACCCAGAGTCTTGCCCTTGAAGTCGCCGCCGTCCCACATCGGGGCGTTGACCTGACGATGGCGGAGCCGTTGATTGAGCACGGTTAGGCGGTGCTCGTAATCCTCCCAGCCGCGTTCGTAGTCGCCGGCCCGAAGGCGCACCAGCCCCCGGTCCATCAGGATTTCCGCATCTTCGGGAGATTGGCGAAGGGCGCGGGTGAACATCTTGACCGATTCCTCGGTCTTGCCCAAGGCGTCCAGCGTGTTTCCCATATTGTGCATCGCCGGGCGGTAATCGGGGTCGAGCTCGAGGCACTTGCCGTGCGCGACATGCGCGGCTTCGAAGTTCTGCAGGCGTTGGTGCACCAGACCTATGTTGGTATGGACCGGAGCGAAAGTGGGATTGAGCCGCTTGACCTCCTCGAATTGCTTGAGCGCGTCCTCGAGCCGTTCGCTTTTTTTCAGCCACACGCCAAAAGTATTATTGAACGAGACGTTGCTCGGGGCCAGCTCGAGCGCCCGGCGCAGCGGAACCTCGGCTTCGTCCATCATGTCCAGCTGCATGAGCGCGGCGCCACGCAAATGGTGGGCGTGCATATGATTCGGACGACGCTGGATGATCTGGTCGATGAGGCGCATGGCCACCCGCGGGCGCTTCTGGTGATAAAGCTTCGCCGCCATTTCATAGGCTTGCTGGATGGGGACCGTCTTGCCTGGCATTGTGAGGTATCCGGGTGAGGTGGGTTGTTGCCGTGGTAGTGCGCTGACTGCACCATTTTCGAAGGAGGTTTTAAGCCAGCCGGGCACGACAAACAATACTCGCCGCAAGCGTTTTTTCCCGTCCGTATTGCCTTGGCCGGCAGCGGGTCCATATTCCTGTTGTCAGCAGGCGTCGAACAACATGGCCTAAGGCTCGAGGGCGGCGATATTTCGTCGGCCCCTGGGAGCCGGGGAGGGGGCGAGATGGCACAATCAAGTGATCTGGGCATTACACTTCCCGCGGTGTCCGGGGTGCTGAACTACCTTGCCGATGCCGATCAAAAGCCGGTCTTTTACCCGTCCGTCGCCGGTGCCGGCGAGACCCGTTTCGGCGGCGAATACGCGGCGCACGCGGTGCCGATCCATGATGGCCGTCCGGTGGCGGATCGCTTTTCGCTCGACGCGCAGGGATTTCAGCTCGCGGGGCATCCTACCGAAGTCGTCGATTTTCTCGATCAGGAGCAGATCGAAACCATCTACGAGAGAGAGATCGAAAAACTGGTGAAGGACCACACCGGCGCCGCTCATGTCGTCGTATTCGACCATACCTTGCGGGCCGATTCGGCGGAACTCCGCGAGCGCAAGAAGATGCGCGATCCGGCGCGAAGCGTTCACAACGACTATACCGACCGCTCGGCGCCGCGGCGGGTGCGCGACCTGCTGCCGGAGGCGGAGGCGGAAGTGCGGCTCCAAAGCCGCTTCGCCATCGTCAACGTGTGGCGGCCGATCGCCGGGCCGGTAAGATCATCGCCGTTGGCATTGTGTGACGCGCGCAGCGTAGCCGATACCGACCTGGTGCCGAGCGAGCGGCGGGCCTGGGACCGTATCGGCGAGGTCTACCAGGTGCTCTTCAATCCCCAGCATCGCTGGTATTACTTCCCCGATATGGCGCGCGACGAGGCGTTGTTGATCAAGACCTATGATTCCGAACGGAGCGGGCCGGCACGGTCCGCCGTTCACACGGCCTTCGAAGATCCAACCACGCCGGCGGACGCGGCGCCGCGCGAAAGCATCGAAAGCCGGACGCTGGTATTTTTCTAGGGTGTGATCGGCTCGCGTCGCAACGAAGTGAGCCGCGAATCACACCCTAACATATTGAATTAGAGCAAGATTCACGGTTCAGTTCGACTCGATCTGAAACGATCTTGCTCTAGGCGCCGGCGGCGCCTTCCGCCGCGCGGTCGGTGGTTACAAAAAGCGATTCCATTTCGCGCCGCAGGCGATAGGCGTCGAGGTCTTCGTCGGTGGCCACGTCCGACCACGTCAGCGTGGCGCCCTCCGCGACGTCCCGGCGCAATCGAAGGTCGCTGGCGAGTCCGATCGGCAGGGCACCGAGCCGAAGGCTCTCGACCGCCGGCATCAGCTTGCCCCAGACCAGGGCGCCACCCTCGCCGTCGAGTATTTCGCCGGCCCGCAGCGCCCGCTTGGCGGTTGCCGTGACGTCGCCACGAAATCCGCTCGGCGCACCTGTCGCCTCGCCGCGCAGCGCGGCCGAGAGGACGGAAATGTTCAGTTCCAGCCCGATCAGGTGATAGGGCTTATACAGCGCGGCGCGGGTGCCGGACGGGTCGGTGACTAGGCCGTATTCGGCGAAGCAGCGCGCCGCATAGGGGTTGGGCGCCTCGAACACGACATAGACGCCCCAGCGCAGGTCGCGGGGCACCGGTGAGCCATCTCGGTTGAGGCTGGAGACGACCTCGACCTGACCCGCTTGTTCGAGTGCGCCGCCCTCGCCTTGGGGACACAAGACCGTGGGCAGGTCGTCGGCACCGCAAGGCGGAAAGGCCAACCCGGCCGACGGCGGTAGGAGGCCCGTCGCGTTGGCGACCGCGGCCATCTCGATGCCCGACTTGGTGCCGTCGAGAAACGAGTTGAACATTTGCGGGTTCATGCCGCCGGCGGCGGCCTGCTCGGGCGTCACCCCGTAGTGGGTCCAAACCGTATCCGGCGTCGAGGCATGATAGGCGGGCAGGTATTTGGTTCCCTTGCCGGCGGCGACGACAGTGAAGCCGCAGGCCCGCGCCCAGTCGACCAATTCGACGATCAGCGCCGGCTGGTCGCCATAGGCAAGTGTATAGATGACGCCAGCGCCGGCCGCCTCGCGCGCGATCAACGGTCCGGCAAGGACATCCGCCTCGACATTGACCATCACGACGTGCTTGCCGTTGCCGATCGCGGCGCGGGCATGACCGAGCCCGGCGGCGGGGTTGCCCGTGGCCTCGACGACGACCTCAACCGCATCGGCCGCCATCAGCGGCATCGCATCGTCGGTGAAAACCGTGCGGTCAATCAATTCACCGGGCCAGCCCACATGGCGGCACGCCGTCCGCGCCCGGTCGGGGTCGAGATCGGCGATGCCGAAGACATCGAGACCGGGCGTCGCCGGGATTTGCGATAGGAACATGGAACCGAACTTTCCGGCTCCGATCAGCGCGACGCGCACTGGCTTGCCGGATTCCCGGCGTTGGTGGAGAAGCTGGTTGAGGCTCACGGGCGCTGCCCGACGGCAATGACTATTGCGGGTTCACGGCCAATTTCTTGGCTTGCGCGATTTGGTCGGGCGTCAGGCTGGCGGCCAGCTTATCCCGCACCGCGGCGGCGTCGTTGTGCCCCAATTCGGCAGCGATCATGAACCACATCAGCGCCCGCACGTCGTCTTTCGGTACACCTTCGCCTTTAAAATACATGGCACCGAGATTGTATTGCGATTGGGCGTTGCCTTGTTGCGCCGCGTTGGCGAACAGTCGGACCGCTTCGGCGTCGTTCTCGGCGACGCCCTTGCCCTCTTCATAGAGCAGGCCGAGATAGTTCTGCGCCTCGGGCAAGCCGTTTTCCGCCGCCGGCTTGAACCAGCGCACCGCTTGAATATGGTTCTGCGGCACTCGATCGCCGTCGGCGTACATGGTCCCCAAGCGATATTGCGCCGGCGCATAGCCTTGTTCGGCCGCTGCCAAATACCACTCGAGCGCCTTGTCGTCGTCCCGAGGCACGCCTTCGCCGTTGGCGTACATGGCGCCGAGGTTGTATTGAGCGCTCGGGTCGCCCTGGTCGGCGGCCCGTTGATACCAACCCAGCGCTTCCGCATCATCTTGGGAAACACCGACACCGGAATCGTAGAGCACCCCAAGGTTGGTCTGCGCGCCGGCCAGGCCCTGTTCCGCGGCACGGCGGTACCATTCGGCGGCCACGGCATCGTCGCGCGCGACGCCGATTCCGTTCTGATAGAGGTGGCCGAGGTTGAATTGCGCAAAGGCGTCGCCCTGCCGGGCGGCGCGCAAATACCAATCCGCTGCCTTGACCGGATCCTGCTCGATTCCATCGCCCTTCATGTACATATGGGCGAGGTTGAATTGCGCCCGCGAATGGCCTTGCTCGGCGGCGCCCCGGTACCAATCCGCGGCCTGGACGCGATCGGTCGGCACGCCCTGGCCGCGGTCATAGATAAGTCCCAGCCAGTAGGCGGCGTTGGCATCGCCGATTTGGGCCAGCGGCCGCCAGGCGCCGATAGCGGCGGTATAGTCGCCACGATGGTAAGCTTCGTAGCCATCGTTGAAATCGGCCGCCGCGGGACCAGCCAGCCCAATGGCCAGAACACCGCCCATTGTCGCATATGCGATCGAGCGCTTCATCCGCACCCATCTCCTCGAAGCCATCGGTTTCGCCATTACCGTTCGACGGCTTTGTATTTCATCTGCATCAGGTTCATAGGACCCGACCGTTGATTGGACGGACCGCTCAAGAACGCGGCGGGTTCGTCGAAGCGGGCAACGCGCCCTCTTCGCGGAATCCCGATCTTTGGTTCGGGTTGGTCGAAGATTCTTCGGTCGCCGGTGTCGTCACGTCAATCCGCTCCGAGGCCGCCGCCGAACCACCGAAGACCCAGCGCAAGGCTTCGCCGAATTCGTCGTTTCCGTCATTCGGTCGGGTCGCGACCACGTCGCGGCGCTCGATCGTGACATCGCTGCGCTCGACCGGCGGCGCGGTGACCTTCGGATGGTCCGCCGAGGGAGCTCCACTGGCGGTCCCATTTTGGCCGCCGGATGCGGCTCCGCTCGGTTGGCCATTCTCGTCGAGCTCGACATTGGCCTGCTCGGTGGATGGCAGGTCCTTGCGATAGAACCCGACACAGGGGAGATAATCGACTCCCGTGACATGGCCGACCAGCTCAAGCACGCCGAGTTCCAAGGTCGTGCGTACCGCCATCTGCAGCGGCTCCTGGCTCTTCACGCCCGCGTTCCAGTCGACCAGGATGTCGCCGAAGAAGCGAAAGATTTCGGTTTCGACCTCATAGCCGGTGACCTGCTTCTGCAGGCTCGTCGTCTTGATTACTTCGAGGGTTCGCGAGTTCACGATGCGAAGATCGGCGGCGACATTGATGGTGAAAATGCGCGCCTTCGGTCCGGCGTTGTCGATCCGCAACTCGGCGCCGCCCGATTGGATATTGTAGTTGAGCTCGGTGATGCCACCGACGATGAAATAGTCGGAATCGAGGATCGAGCCGCCGAGATAGGGCAGCCAAGGCACTTCGCGCAATCCCTCGCCGTTGTTGGGAATAACGTGGCGTTGGCCGTCGCCGAGATACCGCTTGCTGAGATAGGTCAGCTCGATCTCGGTGACCTGCGTATCGAAGCGTTCGCGCAGCTTGACCGCGTCACCCAGCTTACCCAGCGCCGACATCACCATCAGCGCGCCGCCTTGGGTGATCGGGTTGCCGCCGTCGATCTCGCTGAACTTTCCAGTATAGTCCTTGACGTTGCCGACCGTTACCGCGTAGGGCGGACGACCGGTGCCCTTGATCTTGCTCGACATGCAAACGAATGCCGATTTGAGCGGCGTCGAATTGTCGGTGACCGCCGGGCCCTGGATGACATAGGCCTCGTCGGGTGCCCGCCGCACATGCTCGAAATCGGCGCAACCGGCAATGCCCAGAGCACCGGTTATCACCATCCCGAGACCTACGTTACTTAGCCACCTGTTCATACGCCCCCTTGTCTGCCCTCAAATGTGTCGCTCGCTGTTGATCGCGAGTCTCGTACGTTCACCAAATATACGCGTCGAAATTTGCCCGAACGCGTCTACGGATTGAGACAGGCGGTGCTGTTCTCAATTTCCGATTCGATCTCAACATCGTCGCTTATGTTTTGGTCGTTGTTCAAGACCTGATCGGCGGTTCCATTGAGATTCTGCGTCCCGATCGTGCTGAAGATGTCCGACTTCGAGTTGGTCGCGGTCTGGGTCCCGGAATTCGTCTGGGCGAGATCGACGAGCTGATCGCCGTCGCTGCCGTCGCCGGATACCTGGGAGAGCTCCGAGTTGCTGCCGGCCGCATCGGCGATAATTTGGTTGTCTCGCAATCCGACCGGCGACGCGATGGTGGCATCGGTCGCACCGGAATTCGCGTTTCCGGTCGCCGTTGACGTGACATTGCAGTTGATCTGGTCGCCGTCGATATTGGTCGTGTTGTTGATCGTGTTGTTGATGTCGAACGAATCGAAAAACCCGCCCTTCTTCCTTTCGATCAGATCGACGATGCTGACATTGGCAATCTTCTCCGACGGTGTCTCGAACTGCCACGGCGGGTTCTCGAACAAGCCGTTCGCCATCGCCGGCGCCGTGAATGCTGCTCCGATGACCAAGGGCGCGAGTAATCGACAGACCTTCAACATACCACTCCCCCTTCCCATGTCGAAACCGCAGAAATTGCTGAACTCAAACAATCCAGGTCGACATCCACTTGAGCGCTTCCGGAACCCAATCGCCAACATTCCACCGGAGGCATACGGGGATGGTAATGCCTTAAGTCCTTGATGGCAATTGATTGCTTTGCATAGTGGAACTGCGGCCATCGATTGACTCATTAATGACATCGGCCGATAAGGCGCCGGCTCAGCTTTGGCGAGCATGGGCATTCTTAGTTCAAGGGCCGATCGAGGGGCGGAGCGCAATTCTTGCATCGCGGAGGCTCGACGACCGCATCGGCCGGCACATCGCCGAGATCGATCTGGACCGCGGGAGCGCGCCGCTGCACGTCGAGCGGATCTTCGCCGACATCGGTCTGGCTGACCGGCCCCTTTGGGCCCTTGCCGACCACGACCAATTCGTCGATCGGCACGCCTGGATTGCGCAGAGAGTTGATATATGCTTGCAGTGCATTGAGGTCGGTTTCATTGCGGCTGACCGCCGGAATGCGCGGCTGATGGACGACACTGAGCCACGACCGCATGGGAATCTGCGGCCAAACGGCTTTTTGCGCCAGTTGATTCAAGCTGTCCGGTCCGGTCGCAACCCCAATCGGGCTGTTGGCGACCGTATGGCATTGGCTGCATTCCTGTTGCGCGACGTCCCATCCCCGGGTCACGTCGTCTGCCGCTGCGGGGCCGTTCATCATACCCATGGACAGCGCGACGGCCAAACCAGCCCCGATGAAAAAGGTGTTTCCAAGAGGACTCGGACGGGGGCGGGAACTCCGAGGATAGGTGCGGCACCGGACCATAACCGGCCGCATCGGATCGACCTTGCGCCGCATGGCCTTAGCCCTCACAATTGTGCCGATAACCGGCATGGTAGCAGCGATGCAAATGTTCTGCCAAGGGTCATTGGCGAAACGGCTGGGCCTCTTCGTTGCCGGGGGAATGATCGTTCACGCAATGGCCGGCGCGCTAGCGGCTGACGAATGGCCTTTCACAGTCACCTTTTCCGGAACGCCGGGCGTGGAATTCGTGGCGGAGTGTGTCCTCGAGACGTCCGACGGCACGGTTCCGATGGAATTGTCCGATGCGGTGCCGCGTCAATATGACCTTTTGGGCCAAGGACTTGAGTGCCGCATTAGCCGGCCGGCGGGCGACGGCCGATTGACGGTTGAAATCAACAAGGCGGACCGGTCGATCAGCCGCGCCAGCGTATCGGGGGGTGCCGGCACGACGCGCATTTCCGTTCGGTGATCGACACCGTAACGGCCACTTTTTGTCACGATTGTAATAAAAATCAATTGTTTGCCGTAAAGAGGTCACACCGTATAGTTAGTCATTGCATTGTCGGCAGAGCGATGTACCATAGGGGTGGCGGAACGCTTTCACGGGGGTCATTCTGAGAGCGTCCAGCCATGGTTAGATAAATGACAATGATAGGGGGCCTAATCTCTTGTGTCATTTGAACCGCGTCCTGCCTCGAAGAACCGGTCGATTCGGATTCGAACGCGTGGCGTGACGACCCGGCAAATACGATAGCCGGGTGAGAAGTGGTGCGGCGACATGCGCCGTTAGACGAGGTTAGCTTTGAATGATGAACGTCATCATTAACTAGGAGGGATCGGAATGCAGGGACGAATTCTCACAACCGCGGCGGCGGCCGCGATCGCCGTCGGGGGCTGGGGCCTCGCGGCGCAGGCGCAGCAGGTGACGATTTCCGTACCGACGGGAACACCGGGCAACGTGCTTCCTATTAACTTTGCCCCGACCCAGATCAACCTCGGGCAAACCAACAACGTGGTCAGCCAGGGCGCGACCGCTATTCTCGATCAAATCGGCCTCTTGACGCCGGCTCTGGCGTTGGTCGGCGACACGGTCGCGGTCGAGGACAATGCGATCCAGGCCATTTTCTCGGCCAACAACGCCGAGAATTCCGCACTTGTCGCGGGAACCGATTGTATCGGCAATAGTTGCGGCGGCGTCATCGCCCCCAATACGGCGAGCATCGCCGCTTCCACCGCCCAGGTCTTCTACGGAACGGGCGTATCGCCGGCACTCGTCGACACCAGCTTCATCGGAGCGAACTTCAACGGAGCGTCCGATGGTACGAACAACACGTCGGTCAAGGTCGACGCCAACAGCATGCTGGCGCGCGCGGCGGGCAATCGGCTTCAGCAGGATTTCGCCGGCACGTTCCAAAATCTCGACGAGACCGGCGGTGGCGCTCAATCCACGACGATCGATTCCACAGCCGTGAACCAAGTTGTCGTCAGCGGTGGCGGCAACATCACCAGCGCCTACAACCAGTTGATTATCGAAACGGCAGAAGTGACGGGCGAAATCGGAAACGGTGCCGGTGCTACCCCGTTCGATGGCAGATTCGAGAACTTCATCGGCATCAACAATGAGGCCGGCCCAATCATCGATCTCGACGAAACACTGCGGGTGCTGAACAACAGCGCCACGGCCTTCGCCGCCGGCAACGACGCCGCGTCGTCGATCACCGGCGAGACCGGTCCGCATACCTCGGCCATCGCCGGCTTCCAGAATGCGACCGGCGGAGTGACCGTCACCGCGACGGTCCAGAACATGGGCATCGGTCTCATCACGGGCGGCACGATGACCAATTCGACGGCTCGCGTCGCGGGCAACGTGATCGCGGCGATCGGTGCCGGCAACAACGCCGTCAACGCTTTGGGAACCGGGACCCCATAAGCTCGGCACATCGATCTCCTATTTCGATAGCGCCCGCTTCGGCGGGCGCTATTTTTTTGTGCCCGGCGTAAGAATGCACCATAGGAGAGTGCCCCATTATTTGGCCGCAAAACGATATGGATGTGAGCCGTTACATCGGTACATGGCATAGCGGAATCCGGCTTGTTCCGTCTTTTCGATAAATTTTACCGTTCCTAAAGACCTCCCAACTAAAAAGACGTGCATGCGTTCGGGCCAGAACCGATCGGGTCAGATCCGAATGCGTGGTGCGGCGGAGTTTGCCGTTGCACGTGGTCTCTTATGGGTAATGCACAACTTCATTGGATTAGGAGGGGTCGGAATGCAGGGTCGAATCTTAGCCACCGCGACCGTGGCCGCGATTGCCGTCGGCGCCTGGGGGCTTGCGGCACAGGCGCAACAGGTAACGATTTCCGTACCGACCGGAACACCGGGAAACGTGCTCCCTCTCAATGCCGCGCCGACGCAGATCAACCTTGGGCAGACCAACAATGTGATCAACCAGGGGGCGTCGGCAATTCTCAATCAAATCGGCCATCTAACCCCGGCCCAGCGGTTGCGGGGTGACGAGGTCGCGGTCGAGGACAATGCGATTCAGGCCGTTTTCTCGGCCAACAACGCCGAGAATTCGGCACTTGTCGCCGGATCCGGTTGTATCGGCAACATTTGCAGTGGCGCTATCGCACCCAATACGGCAAGCATCGCCGCGTCCACCGCCCAGGTTTTCTACGGCACGGACAGTTTGGCGGCGGCACTCGTCGATACCAATTTCATTGGCGCCAACTTCCGCGGAGCCATCGACACCGGCGCGCAAAACACGTCGATCAAGGTCGATGCCAACAACTTGCTGTCGCGCGCGGCGGGCAACCGGCTGCAACAGGATTTCGCCGGCGAGTACCAAACCCTTGATCAAACCGGCGGTGGCACGCAGACCACGACGATCGATTCCACAGCCGTGAACCAATTGGTGGTCGACAACGGTGGAAATATCACCAGCGCCTACAGCCAACTGATCACCGAAACGGCAAGCGTGACGGGTAGTATTGGAAACGGCGTCGGCGTGACCCCGTTCGACGGCCGGTTCGAGAATTTCATCGGTATCATCAATGCAAATCGCGCCATCAACAACCTCGATGAGACCTTGCGGGTGCTGAACAACAGTGCCACCGCCTTCGCCGCCGGCAACGACGCCGTGTCGTCGATTACCGGCGAAACCGGCCCGCATAGGTCGGCGATTGTCGGCTTCCAGAACGCGACCTCCGCTGTAGCCATCACGGCGATTGCTCAAAATATGGGAATCGGTTTCGTCACTGCCGGAGCGATTTCCAATTCGACGACGCGTACGAGCGGTAACGTGATCGCCGCCATCGGCGCCGGCAACAACGCGGTCAACGACTTAGGCACAGGTACGACCCCGTAAAGGCGGCAACCCTAGCTCAAATCTGATAGCGCTCGTTTCGGCGGGCACTATTTTTTGTGCCGGGCTTGGTGCTAAGACTGGCGGCCTCGGTGACGGTGCGGAGGCCACAGCCATGGATGAGGACCAGCAACCTGGCGAAGCGCGGGAATTTCTCGCCGCCAATCCCGGTATCGAGGTCGTCGAGACCCTGCTGCCGGACATCAACGGTATCCTCCGCGGCAAGCAGCTGCCGATCGACTTTCTAACCAAGCTGTACGCCGAAGGCACGGCGATGACCTTCGCCGCGACCACCCTCAATACCCGCGGCGCGGCGTCCGAATCCATCGTCGAGGGCCTGCGCGACGGCGATCCCGACGGGCTCTGCCACCCGGTGCCGGGCACACTGGTGACGGTGCCGTGGGCCGCGCGGCCGACCGCGCAGATCATGGTCGCCATGCACGATCCGGACGGGGTGCCGTCGCCCCTCGACCCACGCCACGTTCTGACGCGTGCCGTCGGGCCGCTGATCGCGCTCGGGCTGACGCCGATGGTCGCCCTCGAGTTCGAATTCTATCTGCTCGACGCCCGGACCCTGCCGCCGCAACCGGCAACGCCCGACGGCCCGTTTCCGGCGATGTCGGGCCCCCAGGTCTACAGCTATGAATCGCTCTATGACTTCGAGGATTACGTGGGCGAGGTCGAGGGCGCCTGCCGCGCCCAAGGTATTCCCGCGACGACAGCGCTGGCCGAGTACGGCAACGGCCAATTCGAGATCAACCTCAAGCACGTCTCCGATGTGGTGCTGGCCTGCGACCAGGCGATGATGCTGAAGCGCGCGATCAAGGGCGTGGCGCGCAAGCGGGGCCTGATCGCGAGCTTCATGGCCAAGCCCTTCGCCGAGGATGTCGGCAGCGGCCTCCATGTCCATGTCAGCCTGCTCGACCGGGACGGCCGCAACGTCTTCGCCGGCGACCCGCTGTCCCAGGTCCTGCGCCATGCGGTCGGCGGCCTCGGCGCGGCGATGGCCGAATCGATGGCGATCTTCGCCCCCAACGCCAATTCCTACCGTCGTTTCAGGCCCGGCAGCTATGTTCCGCTGAGCCCGACCTGGGGCATCGACCATCGCGGTGTTGCCCTGCGTATCCCGACTTCGACGCCCGACAATATTCGCGTCGAGCACCGCGTCGCCGGCGCCGACGCCAACCCTTACCTGGTGCTGGCGGCGATCCTGGCCGGCCTTCATCACGGCATCGAGAACGAGATCGAACCGCGCCCGATGGTCGAGCGCGGCGCCGAGATCGCGCCGGCCGTGGAATTGTCGGCGCGGTGGAGCGAAGCGCTCAACGACTACGATCGCGGAACCATCCTGGCGCGGTACTTTGGCGACCGCTTCTGCGATATTTTCGGCAAGGTGCGCCGGGAAGAAGAGCAGGCCTATAGCGCCGAGATCCCAGATAACGATTACAACTGGTATTTGCGGGTTATTTGACTGCGGCCTTCGGCGGTTCGAGACGGTCCGGTATCGCATCCGCGCTCGGTAAAGAACGCGATCTAGAAGACGTTGCCCTCGAAAGGATGCCAGCCGTCGCGGTGTTCGATTTCCAAGACCCATAGGTCGGGATCTCGGGAGACCGCGCGCTCGATATAGTCGTCGGCTTCCGCTTCCGGGACCAATCCGTCATCGAACGCCGCCAGCCAGCCCATATTGCCATCGAGGTCGCGGGTTTGCGACAGCACGCGGCAACCGCGATCGAACTGGTTGATCTTGAGCAGGAGCGTACCGCTGTTGGCTTCTCCCCGGTGGGCGACGGTCGCCGGCACCCCGGCCGCTGTGCACTGCCGGACATGCGACATCACCCATAGTTCGGTGCGGAGCCGATCGTCGATCAATTCTTCACCATTACGCCGTGAATCGTCCGCACGCCGCTACCGTTGTCAGGACGTCCCGATTTGGCAGGCGAGGGCGAGGCATTCGATCATCACCGTGCCGGCGAGGAAGGCGGTCATGCCGCCGACGTCGTGCGGCGGGCTCACCGTATTGATATCGAAGGCGACGAAATTCAATCCGCCGAACCCCTGGATAAATCCCAAACCTTCGCGCGCGGTGGCGCCGCCCCATGTCGGGGTACAGACGCCGGGGGCGCAGGACGGGTCGAAAAAATCCATATCGAAGCAGAGATAGATCGGCCTGTGGGCGAGCCGCTCGCGAATATGGTCGAGAACTTCGGCGAAACCACGGTCGTAGAGTTCGCGGCCGTCGATCAGCTCGTATCCCTGGCGGCGCGTATGGTCGAAAACCCCTTCGATGTTCACCGTGCCGCGTGGCCCGACATGGATCGAGTTCGCCGCGTCGACGACACCCTCCTCGGCGGCGCGGGTAAAGGTGGTGGCGGTGTTGTAGCGGTGATGCACGGCGTTACCGTCGCCGGGATAAGTATCGGTGTGCGCATCGATGTGGAGCACGACGAGGTCCGGGTGGCGGCGGTGGACGGCACGGAGCTGCGGCAGGGTGACCGCGCCGTCGCCGCCCATGGTCACCGGAATGCAGGCAGCGTCGACGATCCGCGACACCGCGGCCTCAATCCGCTCGTACGATTGCTCGATCACACTCGGCGTGACGTCGACATTGCCGCAATCGACGACGTTCAAGGTCTGGAGCGGGTTGAAGTCGGCATGAGGCGGCTGAAATGGGCGGACCAGCGCCGATTGTTCGCGGATCGCGTGGGGTCCGTAGCGTGCGCCGATCCGCGTCGGATGGGTGCCGCAATCGAAAGGTATTCCCAAAATCGCCGCCTTGTTCGTGCCGAGGTCGGTCGCGAACGGGACCCCCATGAATGTCGTCGGCGGGGTGAGCGGATTGCCGTGACTCTTACGGTCGGTAGTGGCGGACATTGGTCTGGCTCCTCACCAACTCGAAAGCCGTCGGCGACGGCTCACGCTTACTACATCGGCGGGTCGACCGCCTGCGCCTTTGCTTCGCGGCGGGTAATGTAAAGCCCGCAGAGACCGATCACCAGGGCGCCGATCCAGACCCGCATCGCCGGCTGCTCGCCCCATAGGATCCAGCCAAACAGCGCCCCCCAGACGAGTGCGGTAAACTCGAACGGAGCAACAATCGCCGCCGCCGCGTTGCGATAGGCAACGATCATCAGATAGGCCGCGATGCCGCCGATTACGCCGATCAGTCCGAATTGCCAGAGATCGCCGGCCAGCGGTGTCTTCCAAGTCGCCAGCACGAACGGTATGCTGACCAGCCCGGCCCCGACGGTGCTGTAGGTAAATATGGCCGCCGTCGTTTCGGTCGCCGACAGGCGCCGCGTGAACAACATCGCAAAGGCGAAAAATATCGCCGCCGCGAGAGCCCACAGGGCCTCGACTTGAAAGACCTCTGTCCCCGGCTGCAGCATGATCAGGGCACCCAGGAACCCAATCGCGACGGCGGCCCAGCGGCGCGCGCCGACATGTTCCTTGAGAATGGGGTAAGAAAAGGCGGCGATGAATAGGGGTGCAGTGAACACGATCGAGATCGCCTCCGCGAGCGGCAGGCTGCGCAGGCTGGTAAAAAGGCTAACCAGCGCGGCGAACAACAATATTGCCCGGAGCGCGTGGGCAAAGGGACGTGTCGTGTGGAGCGAGACAATCCCGGCGGACCATATCAAGATGGCAACCGGAATAAGGCCGAAAACATAGCGTAGGAAGACGATTTGTGGAGCCGAGTAGCCGGCCATACCCAGGACCTTGCCGGTCGCGTCCGCCACAGTGAAGCAGAACACCGCTACCAGAACGCTGGCGATACCCCTGCCGACGCTATCGGAACCGCGAGCAACGTAGGACAAAATCAGGGTGCCAATTTGGCCAGCGTCGCGGCGTCCGGGATACCAGTGAGGTCGAGGCCGACCGCCTTCTGATAGGCGGTAATCGCGCGCCGGGTCTCGGGTCCGTACAGACCGTCGATTTCACCCTTGTAGTGGCCATCGAGCTTCAATGCCTCCTGGACCTTGCGCATTTCCTCCCGGCTGGACCCGACCGTAGCGGGGTTCTGTGCCAGTTCGGTATGCGGCGGCGCAATGGCGATGTTCGGTGTCCACGCCTTCCATTCGTCCTTGACTTCGGGATTCAGGACGAAAACGGAGCCGCTCGTCACGCGGGCGCCGGGCTGGTCCGGGGTGGCAAAGGCGATGCCGCCGGCGATCAGCGATTCGAGCGATTCGATGTCCACCTTGGCGCCGGAAAACAAACCCGCCGTGAGGTGGAGCCCGCTGGCGTTCCAGAACACCGAATTGGAACGGGCCAACGGCGCATACTCCTGCTCGATCTCGAGATAGATTTCGACCTCGCGTGCATCGCGCGATAGTTCGATATGGGTGACGTGCCCGACCGGGAACTCGCGGTAATAGACGCGATCGTTTTGTTGAACGGCGCCCAACGTATCGGCGGTCAGCGTAAGGTGGAGGTTGTCGTTATTGGCGCGGATCAGGTAGCTCGGCGGCGGCGTCTCGAGGAGGTCGAAGATCGCTCCTTGTTCCGCGGGATCCGCCGTCGAATTGACCGGATTGGCGAAAGCAATTCCGCCTTTGATCAACGAGGAGATCGACTCGACATCTATGGTTGTCTTGAACAACGAGAAACTGGCCTCGATGCCGCTCGCGTTCCAGAACAGAGTATTCCGCCGGATCAGCGGAACGTACTCGGACTCGATAAGGATACGGATATCGACGCCCGACTGATTGTCGCTCATGCTGGTCTTGCCGACTTGCCCGACCTGGACTTCACGATAGAGGACCGGCGTCCCTTGTTCGACCGAACGGAGAGTGTCACCCCGCAGGACGAATTCGCGGCCGCCCTTTTCGAGCTCCGCATCGGGCGCCTTGGCGAGGCCTTCGAACTTGGTCGCCTTGTCGCCGCTGCCGGGCTCGAGCGCGATATAGGAACCGGTAACGATCGTGCTCAGGCCACTGATTCCGGATATATTGAGTTCCGGCCGGACGATCCAAAATTTGGTGTCCGTACGGGCCACGCCCTCGGCCGATCCGTCCAATCTTGCCTCAACAACAACGCCCTTCAGGTTTTCGTTCAAACTAATGGACAGAACCTTGCCGACATTGACGCCCCGGTAGCGAATGGTCGCGGTCTCGGTGAGGTTTTGGCCATCGGGAAATGTGATGGTGATTTTTGGCCCGACGTTGGTCAAATAATCATAAAGCAGGTAACCGGCCACCGCGGCCGCGACCAGAGGAACGATCCAGACCATCGATATTCCGCGTCGGCGACGAACTTCCGACGTCGGGATTTCGGCTTCGGTTTCGACTTCTCCATTGGTCATCGTTTGCTCCCTTGAGCCTTCCACAACAGTCGGGGATCGAAACTCACCGAGGCCGCCAAACTTAGCACCATCAAAGCGGCCATGGCATAGAGGCCGAGGCCGACCGATGCGTCGACCAACTGCGCCAATCTGCTCAAACCGACAAGACAGGCCAGTATGAACACGTCGACTGTCCACCAATCGGTCAACACCATATAGATCTTATACACCTGCCGAGTTCCTCGCACTGGCCGCCCACCACGGGCAACAAGCGACAGCCAGGTCAGCAACAACAGCTTGAACAACGGAAGGACAATACTCAGCGTGAAAATGACCGCGGCGACCGACTGAAAGCCGGCTCCCCACATCGCCGCCACGCCGGTCCAGACAAAATCGACGGCCCTCACACCGAACGCTTTGACCACGATCAACGGAAAAGAATTCGCCAGCAGGTACATGATGAGCCCCGCGAAGGCGAAGGCGAGGGTTCGATCGATGCTGTCGGACCTTCGCCGATAGACGATTGCGCGACATCGTGGACAGGCGGCGCGATCACCAACTTCGATCGTGGGTGTCTGTTGGAGCAGCCCGCAAGTCGGACAACAGAGTATCGCCCCAGAATCGGTAACCATCACTCCGCTCTTTCCCAAATCGCCTTCGGATCGAACGTTATCGACGCGGTCAATGTTACGATGACGACGGCGGCAAAGGCGATGACACCTGGACCCGGCTCGGCGGTCGACAGTTCGCCGAACTGGACCAGAGCCACGGTGATCGACACCACGAAAACATCGAGCATCGACCATTTGCCGATCTTGGCGATCAGGAGGTACATGCGCGTTCTTTGCACGCGCCCGCCGGACACTTTGTGGGCGAGCACAATGTACAGCAGGCCAAGCAATTTCGTCAGCGGAACGAAAATGCTGGCGAACAGGACGACCAGCGCGATCGGCCAATCGCCAAGATCGACCAATTGAACCATTCCGGACCAGATCGTCGAATCCTGGACTGCACCGAATGTCGTCGTCCTAATGACGGGAAAAAGATTCGATGGGATATAAAGAATTAGGCCGGTGATAACCAGCGCGAGGGTGCGGTTCAGGGTCTCGGTTGGTGTCCGGGATGCCAGCACCGCATTGCAGCGTACACAGAGCCCTTCGTAACCCTTCGAGAGCGGAGCGAGACGTTGCACCAGACCGCACACCTCGCATCCAATAAGCTTTCCGGAATCGGCACTCATCCTGACGCCGTATGGCTCCTGATACCAACCGCGACTACGACGCTAACCTTATATCGCGCCTCCGACCACTGCCAATATGGCGATTGTCGCGGCGGCGAGATTTACAATTCGCGATTTTGATATCGCTATGAATCGCAACGATTTAGGCTATTGACCCGCTGTTCCGGGCGCTGCCCGCCCGATGTCTTCGATTTGTCACGGTTGCGGGCTTGCGCGACGCGGCGCCACCGGATAGGTTTTCTGCGTTGGGGGTGGTCTCGATGTCGTCCGATCGAACGTCTGACGGGCCGCGCACAGTGATTGCCCAATCCGTGCTGGGCATTGTGAGGCAGTTAGAACGAAGAAGTCGAGGCGGTGGCCGCTGATTTACCACTGTCAAAAGATAAAGCGGCGCGTGGTGCTGAGGCAACCGCGCCCGACGTCAAGCGGGGGACAATGACAGCCAATCGACGGGTCGAAGATCAGGATGGTTCGGTGAGTCCTGGTGAAGGGGCTGAGGGAAGATCTGGAATTATCGTGAAAATGGGCGGGACCGGCCGATCGATAACTTTATCGAAGACGGCAATCGGTGGCGTGAGCGTCGTTGGTCTCGCTGTTTTGGCATGGGTCGGGTATTCGAGCTATGCCCTGATTGGCGCCGAATTCGCGATTGAATCAAAAGACCAAGCCATCGCCGATAAGGCGAACCAGATGGTCGAGGTCCGAAGCGCCTACGAGACCGTTATCGATCAAGTCCATACCTACCAGAAGCGCTTCGCGGAAGTGAGCGCCCAGTTGGCCGACAGCCAGAACCGGCTGGCCGCGCTGATGGGCGAGAATACGGAACTGAAAGAGAGCGTCCTCACGACCACCGATCGCTTGATGACTGTGGAAGCGGCTGTCTTGGATGCGACGCAGCAATCGGGTGCCAAGGACGCCGCCGTTGACGAGTTGATCGATCAGGCCTTTACCCTAACGACCGAACTAATCGCCGCCCGTCGTAATGAACAGGCGGCGCAGGCCAAAGCGTCCGAGCTGGAGGGAATTCAGGACAAAGTCCTTTCGGCCACTTCAAAGCTGTCGAATCAGGAGCAAACGCTGGAGGATCTGGCTGCGCGCAATGGGTCTCTTGAAATCAGGCTGGCGTCCGCCGAGGAGCTTCTGCAGCAGGCTCAGGAACAAAATGGCGACCTGCGCCAAATCGGCGAACGCGCGGTAGCGCTGACTGCGCAATTGACGGAGAAAGAGCAGGCCCTTAGCGATCTACTCGATCGCAATATGGTGCTGAAAGGGGAACTGACTTCGACTCAGAAAAAATTGATCGAGGTCGGTCAAGAACGTGCGGCGGAGACGGCGCACGCCGAAGAATTGACCGCCGAGATCGCGACATTGCAGATCGAATTGGAGGATTTCACGTCCCGCGCGGCGGGCCTCGAAGACGGCCTGGAGCGTCTTGAGAGGGAGATGGCCCAGGTCAGCGGAGAGAAGGCGAAAGCGGTAGAGGAACGCCAGAAGGCCGTTGCGGCACGCCAGACAGCGTTCGACGAGCGGGAGCGGGCCGCAGAAGAGCACAGCACGGCGATTGCCGAGCGTCAGTCCGTTCTTGGTGAACGCGAGCAGTTGGTCGGCAAAGTCGCGGCGCTTGAGAAACGAATCGCCTCGCTGCAGCGGTCACAACAAGATTTCCTCCTTCATGTTACGGAACGGACGATCGGCACCATAGATGAGGCCGAGCGCACGATTTCCATGACCGGGCTCGGCGTTGCATGGCTCCTCGACCGGGCGCGGCATTTGCCGGTTGCGCAGGGCGGGCCTTTTGTCGCCCTCAATTCGGAAATGCTAGCCGCGTCCGAGCTCAAGCACGAGGTGTCCGTTCTTGATTCCCACATGGATCGATGGGAACGGCTCCAATATATCTTGCGAATGCTGCCGCTTTCGGCACCGGTCGATCACTATCGGGTGACCAGCACATTTGGCAAACGCAAAGATCCGGTCAATGGTCGGTGGGCCATGCATTACGGCGTCGATATGGCCGCACCGTTCCGCTCTCCCGTGCTTGCGACGTCGGCTGGCACGGTCACATTCGCGGGCTGGAAGGCCGCCTACGGGCGGACTGTGACAATCGATCACGGCATGGGCATCCGCACGCGTTATGGCCATCTTCGCAGCATCGAGGTGAAGAAGGGCGACAAAGTTGGATTTCGCGAAAAGATTGGTCTGCTTGGTAGCAGCGGCCGCAGCACCGGGCCTCACGTCCACTATGAGATTATTGTGGATAAGAAGGCCGTCGATCCGGCGAGTTTTTTGAAGGCGGGGAAGTACATCTTCAAGGGCTAGTAGGATCAGCAACAAACTGCGGAGGCATGCGTGTCAAATTCAGTTCACAACGGCGGCGGTACGTCGTCTTTTGTCGGTTCAGGGTTGCGCGTTAACGGCGACGTGATCTGTGATGGAGATATCCAGATCGAAGGAGTGATCGTCGGCGACGTCAAAAGCCGGTCTCTTAACCTCGGCGAATCCGGGGAAGTCCGAGGCGAGGTTGTTGCCGATCAGGTTCAGGTTGGCGGCAAAGTCGTCGGTCAGATCAAGGCCCGTTCGGTCAACCTGTTGCAGTCGGCGCGTGTCGAGGGCGACATTCTTCACGAAACGCTGTCGGTCGAGGCGGGCGCATTCATCGAAGGTGCAATCCGCCGCATCACGACCAAAGAGATCGACGACCAATCCGCGTCGGGGAAAGTCAGCTCGATCAAACAGGAGCCGAAGCCTGCGGCCACGGGTCAGCTCCCACCAAAGGCGATCGCCGGCGGGAGCTAGAAGGGGATTCCTGAGCCTCCCTCGTTGAAGTGACAAATTCCACGAACGTTCAGGAATCAAAACTATTCAGGGCATGACGATAGGTCTCGGGGTCGACGTTGGCGCCGGAACCGATGATGACGACCGTCTTGTTTCTTATGTCAAAAGTACCGGCCAGGATCGCGCCAAGGGCGATGGCGCCGCTGGGTTCCAAGACGACTTTGAAATGCCTGAACGCCGTCGCCATTGCCCGCAGCGCGCTTTGATCAGCGACCGAAAAGCCGCCGGCCACCAAGCCGCGCATTATGGCAAAAGTTAACTCGCCGGGGGTTCGAGCGAGCAACGCGTCGCACAGGCCCGCCTCGGCTCCTTCGTTGTGACAGCGCTCCCCGCCCCGCAGAGAACGTGCCGTATCGTCGAACCCGTCGGGTTCAACGGTGTAGACCTGCGTCGCCGGGCTAAGGGCACGAATTGCCGTGGCGACGCCGGCGGTAAGTCCGCCGCCGCTGCACGGGATCAGGACCGCATCGGCCTGCATCGCGGCGGCATTCAGTTGTTCGCCAATTTCCAGCCCGACGGTACCCTGTCCGGCCATGATCTCATGGTCGTCATAGGGCGGGACGAGCGTCGCATTCCGATCGCCCGCGATGGTCGTGGCGATCTGTCGGCGGTCTTCCTTGACGCGGTCATAGAGGACGACTTCGGCACCGTAGTCCCGAGTATTTTGAATCTTAAGACGCGGCGCATCGCCCGGCATCACGATCGCCGCATGGATGCCGAGGATCTCGGCCGCGGCCGCCACACCTTGTGCATGATTGCCCGATGAAAAGGCGACGACCCCGCGTGCGCGTGCGGCCTTGTCCAATACCGACAATCGATTGAAGGCACCGCGGAACTTGAAGGAGCCGGTGCGCTGCAATCCTTCGGCTTTGATCAAAAGGCGACCGCCTAGTCGCTCATTGAGCAATCGCGACTCAAGGAGTGGCGTTCGCAGCGCGTGGCCGGCCAGGCGATCGGCGGCGGCGCGTATGCGCGCAATATCGAGGGTCGGTTCAAAGGCTGGCGATGAAGGCGATGATGGCATCCCTGGCCTCGGGCTCGTTTAGCGACGGGGCGTGACCGACTCCGGGAAGTGTTACCAATTTCATTTTCGGGTGGGCAAGGGTCATCCGGCCTAGTGTATCGGCCGTCATGACATCTGATCTTTCACCGCGAATGACCAACAGAGGCATACGGCGCAACGACCGAAACAGGCGCCACAGGTCGAAATCGTTGGAACCACCGCCCAGTAGCGGCCGAACGATATTGATGTCCCAATCGAAATGAAGCTGCCCATCTTCGCCTTCGCGATAAGTCGCTTCGACGAATCGGCGCCATTCGTGGCCAGTTTCGTAAGAGAGGTCGGGCATTCTTGCTTGGGCGTCGGTGACAGCGGCCTCCCAATTCGGCTGGGGGCGGTCCTGCGACAGGTAATCCAAAATGCGCTTTGTTCCCTCGGGCGCGATGTCCGGACCGACGTCGTTCATGATGACGCCGGCGATTGCGGCCGGAGCGGCAACCCCGAGTCCGCTTGCGAGCAATCCGCCCATCGACGTACCGACCACGATCATACGGTGCAAGCCGGCAGCGGCCATTAGGTGGCGAATGTCGTTGATATAAGTGGGCCCCGTATAGTTGCGCCAGTTCGGATCGTATTCCGAACGGCCGCGCCCACGGTAGTCGGGGCATATGACCCGCCGCCGCGGTGAGAGCCGCAGCGCGAGACTATCGAAATCGGCCGAATTGCGGGATAGGCCGCCGAGGCACAGAACGGGTGTGTGGGAGGAGAGCGATTCACCGTATTCCCGGTAGTAGAGTCGCAATCCGTCCTGGCTCGTGAAATAGCGTTCGCGGAACAACGTGCAACCAGGCGGGTTGGCGCCGAATCAGAGGCCGAGCAGTGGCGGCAGATCCGCCAATGTCCGCACTTCCCGATCGGGTTGTGCCGAAAGAACCTCGCGGGCCTGTCCGAAACGGTTTATCCAAACCACTCGGAAACCGAAAAACGCCGCGGCGACGGCATCCCACGAATTGGAAGACTGGAAGCAGACCTCTTTAGGTTTTACGTCCAACCGGTCGACTGCAAGTTGGTACACCGATGGGTGCGGCTTGTAGATACCCACATCTTCGACCGACAGGATGTCGTCGAGCAGATCGCCGATGCCGGCATTGGCGACCGCGGAGTCCAGCATTTCCGGCGTACCATTTGAGAGGATCGCCGTCTTCATGCCGCCCGCTTTGAGGCGTTCCAACATCGGTTTCACTTCCGGGTAGGCGTCGAGGTTCATATATAGCTGCATCAACTTCGCCCGAAGCCCGGGGTCGTCGAGACCGAGCTCGGCGAAGGCATAGTCGAGCCCGTCACCGGTCACCTGCCAAAAGTTCACATAGTCGCCCATCAGGCTGCGCAGCCAAGTGTATTGCAGCTGCTTGGTCCGCCATATCTGGGACAACCGGTCGACGTGTTCGCCAAGATCATCCCGGCAGTGTGCGGCCGCGGCATTGAAATCGAACAACGTGCCGTAGGCGTCGAAAACGCAGGCCTTGATCCCGTCGATATCCGCCATTGGTAAGATCCCCAGAGAGAATGGTCATTGGCGCCAGAGCATAGCGATCCGAAGCCCTGGCGCAACGCCGGAAAGCATCAATTCGCTGTCAATTCCCGAAGGTCGTAGATTGCATCATGCGGCCGGACGGCGAGTTGCGTGCCGTCCATCAGCCATCGGTATACCTGCAGATTTTCGAGGACCCGTTGAACGTAATTGCGGGTTTCGGTGAATGGGATCGATTCGACCCAGTCGACGGCATCGACAGATGGGTGCCGTGGGTCGCCGTAGGTCTGGATCCAATCATTTGCTCGCCCCTTGCCGGCATTGTAAGCAGCCAGCACGAGGACGTAAGAGCCGCTGTAGAGGTCGAGCAGTTCACGCAAATGATGCTGCCCGAGCGCCGTGTTGTAGTTTGGATCGTCGAGGAGACGGCCGCGGCTGTAGGGCATTCCGGATTTGCGTGCCGTGATCTCGGCGGTCTTCGGCATCAGTTGCATGAGCCCGCGCGCGCCGGCGTGACTGACAGCGCGCGGGATGAACCCGCTTTCCTGTCGAATAACAGCGTGAGCAAACGGACCCTCGATCATCGCGACGTCTGCGATCGAAATGCGGGGATATCCCAACGGGTGTAGTGGCGCACCGTTGGCGTAGGTTCGCCGCCCGGCGCGTACGGCTATATCGGACCGGCCGAGACTCATGGCGAGTCGCCCGACCAAGTGGCTGTCGTTGGCGTCGCCGGCATTTTGTTCGAGGTGGATCAGAACGTCTCCGGCAAGCTCGCTTTCTCCGAGGGTATGCAACAATTTGGCGGCGCGTATGAGGTCGCGGGCCTGAAACGCAGCCTCGCTTTGCGGATCGGCCGGGGGTGGACGGGCATAGTTTGGCCGTTCGGCGGGAGTTAGCTTGGCCGCGGCGAGTTGCCCATAATAGGTGCCGACATGCCGTGCGGCCTCGGCATACCATCGCCGCGCCTCGTCGTGCTTGCCCTGTGCCTCGATCGCGCGGCCGGCCCAATAGGCGCCCCGCGCCCGGCTGATGGGATAGCTGACCCCGGCATGGAGGCGGTTGAAATGGCCCAAGGCCCGCTCCGAATCGCGCAGATGGCGTAGCGCGATCCAGCCCGCGAGCCACTCGCCCTCGGCGAATGCGAAACCGTCGATTTCACCATGCATCACAGCGATGCGGTAGGCATCGTCGGGCCGTCCTTCGCGCAACAAGCGGCGCGCCTGGAGGTTTCTTTCCGTCCACCACTTTCGGCTGTTGCCCGGCGAACCCGCTATGTCCTTAAGCAGAGCATAGGCTGCTTCGTGGCGGCCCATACGCCGGTTCCAGCGGATGCGTTCGAAAACCAGCCCCGCGTCATCCTTAAGACGACTCGGCACACGCTGAATGGCTTCATCCACACCCCGGCGCCGACGGGCCAACAACAAGCGGGCATTACCCAGCACCAGACTGTCGGCGTTTACGCTGGGCAAGAGGCGTTGGGCCGAACTGTACCAGCCTTTCCAAATAAGATTATCGAGGCGCATTTCGTTATCGCCTGGAACGAGGAGACGTCCGAAACGGCGCAGGAAGTCCTTCTCCTGATCGGCCGTAAAATCGTAGTGGTGCCAGGTTTCGCGAGCTAAAGTTGCTGCGATGTCCGCGTTGCCGGATTGTTCAAGCGCGCGGATACGCTCGACGCGGCCTTCTGTGGTCAGTGGTTCGTGCAATTGAAACCATTGCTCAATCTGTTCGGCTGAGGTGTCTTCGGTCATGGCCGATTCGGCTCGTCGCCGCAGCGTCTTGAAGCCGTACCAATCGGGTGCCGATTGCGCAAAGGCAAGATAATCGGATAGCGGCGCGCCAGATTCGGGGTCGGACAGGCGATGCCAGCCGATCGCCCGATTCAGAGTTGCATTGCCGCCTTTTGCGGCCAACGCCTCGGCGCCTGCCCAATCGTTATTGTGCGCCGCGTCGAATGCACGGCGATAGAGGGCCAGATCGTCCGTCGACAGTGTCTCGGCGTGGCCCAGCGAGCCAGTCGCCGCCGTCAATAGAGCGACCACCCCAAACATGGCCGCCCGCAGCCCCACGATCATGCCGGCCCTTTCTCGAATGACCGTTTTCGACCCGATCATACGTCATCGCGGGCGCCGCCGCCATGAAGACGCAAAGCGCTTTCGTGTATCGCTGGCCGCTCGCTGGAGCACGGGTCGGAGTCCAAAAAAAGAGCGGCCGCGCCAGGGTGGGGCGCGACCGCTCAGCTCTGTCGAAGGTGGTAACGAGGGTAAGTTACCGACACCTCTTATAGCGATACATGATGCGTCCGCAAAGTTGAATCTGCACCGGCTTTTGCTGTCACAGATTTGTCACGGCGGCCCGGAAACCGCCAACCGGCCTTGCTGGATCGCTGTGCAATCGTTATGTTCACGGCTAAGAATCAGGATTTTCTTGGAGATACCAATGTTTTGGGGATCCTACGTTGCGTTGATCACCCCATTTCGCGGTGGGGAGGTCGACGAGGCGGCGTTTCAATCGATCGTGGAGTGGCATGTCGAGCAAGGCACGCACGGTCTGGTGCCCTGTGGCACCACCGGCGAGTCGCCGACGCTGAGCCACGCCGAGCACATGCGCGTTACCGAGCTGTGCGTCGAGGCCGCCGCCGGCCGAATCCCGGTTCTTGCCGGAACCGGATCGAACAGCACCGACGAAGCGATCATGCTGACCCGGCACGCCAAGGAATGCGGTGCGGACGGCGCGCTGGTCGTGACCCCCTATTACAACAAGCCGACCCAGGACGGCCTCTACGCTCACTTCAAGGCGATCAACGATGCGGTGGCCGATTTTCCGATCGTGGTCTACAACATCCCAGGCCGTAGCGTCGTTGATTTGTCGGTAGAGACGATGGCGCGACTGGCCGAGTTGCCCGGCATCGTGGGTACCAAGGATGCGACCAACGACCTGGCCCGGCCGCTCGCCACACGGGAGGCGATCGAGGATCAATTTTCGATCATGTCGGGAGAGGACGCGACCGCGGTCGCCCTTTTGGCTCAAGGGGGAGATGGCTGCATATCCGTGACCGCGAACGTCGCGCCGCGTCAATTGGCCGAAATGCATAATGCGTGGCGGCAAGGCGACTTCGACACGGTTTTCAAGATCAACACGCGGCTCTATCCCCTGCACGTGACGCTGTTTGCTGAAACCAGTCCGTCGCCGGTCAAGTATGGAGCCAGCCTGCTTGGACTCTGCGAGGAAGAGGTGCGCCTGCCGTTGGTTGGAATCGGTGCCGCCACCCGGTCGTCGGTCGAAAACGCCATGCGATCGGCTGGGCTGCTGAACTGATGTGCTGACACCTTGGCCAAGGGCGCGCAGAACCGCGGCCGTATCGTCGCGCAGAACCGCCGGGCCCGTCACGACTACTTCATCGACGATAGTCTGGAGGCCGGGTTGGTTCTGGTCGGGTCGGAAGTGAAGTCGCTTCGTGCGGGGCGCGGGAACCTCGCCGATTCCTATGCCGGCGAGATCGATGGCGAGCTCTACGTGTTCAATGCATATATCCCGGAATACGCGGCCGCCAGTCGCCGCAACCATGAAACGAGACGGCCGCGCAAGCTGCTCGTTCATCGCCGCGAGCGCGACCGACTGATTGGCGCAATCCAGCGCGAGGGCGTTACATTGGTGCCACTTTCGATCTACTTCAATGAGCGCGGCCTGGCCAAGGTCGAGATTGGCGTTGCCCGCGGCAAACGCAAATACGATAAGCGTGAAACCGAAAAGAGGCGGGATTGGGATCGGCAGAAGCAGCGTGTCCTCCGGGAGCGAGGATAGAAGCCAGACCATCAGCTTAAGCGCCGCTTAACCAGGCCGGGGTCAATACTCACCCGGATCCGATCGAACGCGGGGTAAGAAACGCAATGTTTGAATGGTTACCGCTTGTCGCCTTGATCGGCCTGGGCCTGCTTATTTTCTGGGCAATCGCGATCTACAACCGGTTGGTGAAGCTCAAGAATATGGTCGAGGAGGGGTGGAGCGGCATCGACGTACAGCTGAAACGCAGGTCCAATCTGATCCCTAACCTGATCGAAACCGTCAAGGGCTATATGGGGCACGAGCGCGAGTTGCTTGAGAAGGTCACCGAATTGCGTTCAAAAAGTCTCCAGTCGCACGCCCCCCACGACCAGGGACAATTGGAGGGTGCGTTGAGCGGCATGCTTGGCACGCTGTTCGCGGTCGCCGAAAACTATCCTGATTTGAAGGCCGATGCGAATTTCCGGCAACTCCAGCAGGAAATTTCGGAGATCGAGGATCAAATTCAGTTGGCTCGTCGTTACTACAACGGCACCGTGCGCAACCTCAATACGCTGATTGAATCCTTTCCCAGCAATCTCGTCGCCAATTTCTTTCGCTTCGCTACCGCCGAATTCTTTGAGATCGACGATCCGGCGGAGAAAGCCGTACCGCAAGTCGATTTCTAGGGACAGTCCATGAGACGCGCAAACCTGTTTGCGACGATTCTTCCAGTCTTTGGACTTTCGTTGAGTCTCGCCGCGCCTGTCGAAGCGCTTGCGCAGGAGCGGATCACCGATTTTGACAGCACAATCCATATTCTCGGCGACGGCGCGGTCGCGGTCACGGAACGAATTACCGTCATCGCCGCCGGCGATCAGATCAAACGCGGAATCTATCGCGAGTTTCCAACCTCCTACCGCGACCGATACGGCAACAATGTCCGGATCAACTTTCGTGTCGCCTCGGTCGACCGCGATGGTTCGAAAGAACCCTACCACACCGAGTCGGCGGGATCGGGCCGGCGGGTCTATATCGGTGACAGGGACGTATTCCTCGACCCCGGATCTTATACCTACACGATCAAATACGTCGCCGACCGACAGGTTGGGTTCTTCGAGGAATTTGACGAACTCTACTGGAATGTGACCGGAAACAACTGGGCGTTTCCGATCGACCACGCCTCGGCGACGGTCATTCTTCCGTCCGGCGCGTCAATTGTTCAATCCGCCGCCTATACCGGAGCCCTGGGGGCTAGCGGAACGGATTTCGCCTACCGTCTCGACACAAGCGGCGAACCGGTGTTTGAAACCACCCGGCCGCTGGCGATTGGTGAGGGGCTAACGATCGCAGTGGCGTGGCCAAAGGGCCTGATCGCCGAACCCGATGCCGCCGATCGGCTGCGCTACCTCGTGCGAGACAATCTTGGTTTGGCGGCCACGGTCGGCGGCCTGATCTTATTGCTGGCCTATTACTTCGGGATATGGTTTCGGGTTGGCCGCGGTCCGCCGTCCGGTACGATTGTCCCGCTTTTCGAACCACCCGCAGGATTCTCGGCGGCGGCCGTGCGCTACACGAGGCGGATGGGATTCGACGACAAGACATTTACGGCGGCAATCATAGGCATGGCGGTGAAAGGCCATGCAGAAATCCATGAAGAAGCCAACCATGAGTTCCGCCTCGAAAAAGTATCAGCCGATGCAACCGGGCTGAGCCCGGGGGAAAAGGCCGTTTCACGTAAGTTGTTCGCGCGGTCCAAATCGGTCGTCCTAAAAAACAAAAACCACAAACGGATACGAAAGGCGCGAAAAGGCCTCGAATCTTACTTGGACGCCGAGTTGCAGAAAAATCTCTTCGTCCGTAATCGGCGCTACATCGTGCCCGGAATTATCCTGACCGTGATGATCGCCATATTGGTGGTCATTTCGTCGCGCGAACCGCTGTTCGGCGTATTCATCATTTTTTGGCTGACCTTCTGGACCGTCGGTTGCTATTTCGTTCTAAGCCGAGCGCTTGCAGCCTTTCGGATATCTCTCGGGCGTGGGATCGGTCTTTTGTTTGTCGCGGCGATTTTTCTTGTCGGGGAGGGTTTCGGACTGCTCGGGCTTGCCGATACGACGTCAATTCCGACGGCGCTCTGTTTTGTGGCGCTGGCGGCGACAAATGCGGTCTTTCTTGACATCATGAAGGCGCCAACGCTACTCGGCCGCCAGATCATGGATGAGATCGAGGGTTTCAGGCTGTACCTGTCGGTGGCGGAAAAGGAGCGACTAGATGTTCTCCACCCGACGGACAGGACGCCCGAAATCTATGAGCGCTATCTACCCTATGCCCTTGCCCTCGATGTCGAGCAGGCGTGGAGCGAGCAATTTTCCGAAATTCTGGACAAGGCCGTCGCCGAGGGTAGTTACCGGCCGCGCTGGTATTCGGGCCCTCTGGGACATCGTTTCGACACATCGACGATCGCCGGCCGGCTCGGCGGGTCATTTACCGGGGCGGTTGCGACGGCGTCATCGGCGCCTGGCTCGAGTTCCGGTTCGGGTGGCGGCGGATCTTCCGGCGGCGGCGGTGGCGGTGGTGGCGGGGGCGGCTGGTAATCGCCCCCGATCGTACATTCCATTCGAGCATGCGGGCGGCGACCGGCTTGGCCGGTTGTGCGAAAATCGCCTCTTTTCGATTTGAGCCTTAGCCGAACCCGGAGCGAGCTAGAGCAGGTTGGCGATATCCACGATCACGGCTTCGAACATCTCGGTGGTCAAGCGACCCGTATTCGTGTTGAGGCGCGAGCAATGATAGCTGTCGGCGAGTAGAAGATCGTCGGGCAGCGAATAGACGGCGCCATGCGCGAAGGGCCACAGCGCGATGCGGTGCCCGAGTGTCCTGAGGACGGAATCGTGGGCAATCTTGCCCAGGGCCAGAATTACTCGGAGGTTCTTCATCGCCGCTATTTCGGCTACCAAGAAGCCGCGACACGCAGCGATTTCCGCGGCAACGGGTTTGTTGGCCGGCGGCACACAGCGGACCGCGTTGGTGACCCTGCAATCCTCGAGGCAAAAACCATCGTCCGCGCGGGCGCCAAACGATCCGGCGGCAAAGCCGAACTTGACCAGGGTGGGGTACAGCAGATCCCCAGCATAGTCGCCGGTAAACGGGCGGCCGGTACGGTTCGCACCGCGAAGACCGGGGGCCAGTCCGACGATCAGCAGACGAGCACCGAGAGAGCCGAAGGACGTAACCGGTCCGTTGTGCCAGTCCGGATAGGAGCCTTGGTTTTCAGCGCGGAACGCAACCAACCGCGGACACAGCGCACAGTCCGGTTCGGGCTCTCTCATTAGAAATGCGTGGCTTTAGGCTGTTTCAAGCAGGGAGCTGTCGAAAGCGTCCTCGTCCTCCAGTTCATCACCGGGTTCGCGTCGCTCTTGATGCTCGCGCGAAATCTGGTCGGCGAGATCGTCGAGTTCCAGAAATGTGTCGGCCTGACGGCGCAATTCGTCGGCAACCATCGACGGCTGAGAACGGACCGTACTGACAACCGTCACGCGGACGCCCTTGCGCTGTACGGCCTCGACCAGACGGCGGAAATCGCCGTCGCCGGAAAACAGAACGATATGCTCGAGATTATCGGCCATCTCCAACACGTCGATGGCGAGCTCGATATCCATATTGCCCTTGATCTTGCGCCGCCCCGCCGAATCGGTGAATTCCTTGGTCGGTTTCGTCACCATGGTGTAGCCATTGTAATCGAGCCAATCGACGAGCGGACGGATCGGCGAGTATTCTTGGTCTTCCGGCAGTGCGGTATAGTAAAAGGCGCGAATCAATCGACCCTTGGCCGCGAACACGTCGAGCAGCCGCTTGTAATCGATGTCGAATCCCAACGCCCGCGCAGCCGCGTAAAGATTGGAGCCGTCGATGAAAAGTGCCAACCGTTCCTGTGGATACACAATCATTTTAGTCCCTCGAAAAGTGTTTTTTATCAATAGATTACATCAATAACTTGATAGTAAATATTAAAAACGTCTCCTGTCCTATCGTAATCGAAGATTAACCAGCTTCTTAAGTAGGGTGTGGATGCGACAATCGCAAGTGCAAAAAGCGAGTTCTGGTCGCGGGAATCCGGTCTTGATTGCTATTGGTGCCAACCTGCCGAGTGCCATGAATACGACGCCCTTGGGCGCATGTCAGGCAGCGGCGGCGGCGATCGGCGCCGATGAAAACATGACCCTAATCGCTCGCTCGGCCTGGTATGAAACCGCGCCCGTACCGGCTTCCGATCAGCCGTGGTATGTCAATGGCGTCGTGGCGCTCCATACCACGCTCGCGCCCGACCGGTTGATGGCGGTGCTCCACGACATCGAGGCGCGTTTCGGCCGCACTCGGCGGACGCGCAACGAGGCCAGAGCGATGGATCTCGATATGCTCGCCTACGGGCGGATGGTTGCAGCCCCGCCGTCCTGGCCCGTGCTGCCGCATCCGCGACTTTGCCAGCGGCTGTTTGTCTTGCTTCCGCTGCGAGACGTGGCGCCGCGTTGGTGTCATCCTGTCGATGGCCGTAGTATCGATCAATTGATTGAAGGACTGGCGCCGGAGCAGGGCATTCGGCGTCTCGATGGGGACCCCGACGACCCGGTCAAAGCATAGAGATTCCCTTGCTTTGCCCTAGGACGCTCCTTATATTCCCGAAACTTTCCAAGCAAGCGGAGTGGTAGATGGCACGGGTAACAGTCGAAGACTGCATTGTAAGAGTTCCAAACCGATTCGATCTCGTCATGTTGGCCTCGCAGCGGGCGCGAGAAATTGCCGCCGGCGGCGTGTTGACGATAGAACGCGATAACGACAAGAACCCGGTGGTCGCGCTGCGTGAAATCGGCGATGAGACGATCAATGTAGAAGAGATCGAGGAAAGCATTATTGTCGGCCTCCAGAAACACGTCGAGAGCGACGATTTGACCGAGGACGAGCTTGACGATAGCGCTATGCTCATCGTCGAAGGCGGCGGAATTACTATCCCCGACAACGATTCGATAAAGGAATCGGAAATTGAGGATGGAGTAGAAGAGTCCGGAAAGGATGTAGAAGAGGCCAAAGACGCATAGAATCGGTTTGCTTCCGTTGCCCTAGTTGGCGGCCGCACCCGGTTCTGAATTAGCAAAAGGGACGAGGGCGCATGATTCGCCAGTTTGAACTGGTCGAACGAATTAGGGCCTACGATCGCAACGTCGACGAGGACACCCTTAACCGCGCCTACGTTTTCTCGATGAAAGCCCACGGTACTCAGACGCGGGCATCGGGTGACGCGTATTTTTCGCACCCCCTCGAAGTCGCTGGCATTCTCACCAAATACAAGCTCGATACGGCGACGATCGTTACGGCCTTGCTGCACGACACCGTCGAAGACACGGTCGCCACGTTGGACCAGATCGAGTCCTTGTTCGGCGTGGATATCGCTCGCCTCGTCGACGGCGTCACCAAGCTCTCGCGGATCGAGTTGCAATCTGATCAGAGCAAGCAGGCGGAGAATTTCCGCAAGCTTGTTCTGGCTATGTCCGAAGACATTCGCGTACTCCTCGTCAAGCTCGCCGACCGATTGCACAACATGCGTACGTTGGGGGCCATCAAGAATTCCGATAAGCGCCGCCGCATAGCCCTGGAAACGATGGAGATCTATGCCCCGCTGGCCGAACGTATCGGAATGCATGATTTCAAGAACGAACTTGAAGACCTTGCATTCGCTGAACTCAATCCTGACGCGCGCGAATCGATCGTCTATCGGCTGGAATATTTGCGTAAGCATGGCGGCGATATCATCAACCGCATTATCAGCGAGTTGAATGAATTGTTGCGCGAGCAGGGGCTTGAGGCGGTGATGTCGGGCCGCGAAAAATCGCCCTATTCGATTTGGCGCAAAATGCAGCGCAAGAACGTCGAATTCGAGCAGCTTTCGGATATCATGGCGTTCCGCGTTGTCGTCGATTCGATCGCCTCTTGCTACCAGGCTTTGGGCGTTATCCACGGCAGGTATGCGGTCGTTCCAGGCCGATTCAAAGATTACCTGAGCATGCCCAAGCCGAATGGCTATCGTTCGCTTCATACCGGCGTTTATGGGCCCGAGCAGCAGCGCATCGAAATCCAGATCCGCACATTGGAGATGCACGAGATCGCCGAACTGGGCGTAGCCGCGCATTGGAAATACTCAATCGGCGCCGAGCGCGTAGACGGCCGACAATATCGGTGGCTGCGCGAGTTGCTCGATATCCTCGAGCACGCTTCCAGTCCCGAAGAGTTCCTCGAGCACACCAAGCTCGAGATGTTCCACGACCAGGTCTTCTGTTTTACGCCGAAGGGCGACATCATCAATCTTCCGCGCGGTGCGACCCCGGTGGATTTTGCCTATGCGGTTCACTCCGAGGTCGGCGACACCTGCGTCGGCGCCAAGATCAACGGGCGGCTTATGCCGCTGCGCACCCAGCTCAAGAATGGAGATCAGGTCGAAGTCCTGGTTTCGAAGAAAGGAACCCCGTCCCCGGAATGGGAGCGCTTTGTCGTCACCGGTAAAGCGCGGGCCCGGGTTCGCCGCTACGTCAGATTCCAGAGGCACAAGGAGTATGCGGAACTCGGACGGGCAATTCTGCTGAAAGCATTTCGGCGGGAAGGCTATGAATTTACCGAAAAGGCCGTCTCAACGGTGCTCGAAAAATTCAAGTGCCGTGTCAATGATGATATCTACGCCGGAATCGGAGAAGGAATCCTTTCCGATCGCGAAGTCGTTCAGGCGATTTTCCCGGTGGCCAAAAAGCAAGGGCCCGATCGCAAGATCCTGCCCTTCCGTCGAAAAAAGGCAAAGACCGGTTCCACCACAGGGGAGGCCGTACCGATCACCGGTTTGAGTCCGGGCATCGCAATACATTTCGCCGGCTGCTGCCACCCTTTGCCCGGCGACCGTATCGTCGGCATCATAACGACCGGAAAGGGTGTTACGATCCACACCATCGATTGCGAGACGCTTCAGAGCTTCGCCGACGCGCCGGAGCGTTGGCTGGACGTGTCGTGGCGCGCCGATACCGGGGGCGATGAGAGCTTTGTTGGCCGGGTTAGCGTTCTGGTTGCCAATGAACCAGGAAGTCTTGGTGGGTTATCCACTGTAATCGGCAAGAGCCAGGGCAATATAAGTAACCTCAAGATTACCAACCGTTCTACCGACTTCTTCGAAATGCTGATCGACATAGAGGTCCGAGACGCAAAACACCTTACCAACATTGTCGCGGCGCTACGCGCGTCGTCATTCGTGAACTCGGTCGAACGCGCGCAAGGCTGACGATTTTCCGATGACTGCCGCGATAATGCCGACAGGGCTTGTCGCGCCGGACGCCATCCTCTATAGCCTCGGGGCCGATCTTACCGAGTAGCCTATTGTGTTTCGAAGACGCCGGGATAAAACGTACTGGGAGAAAACACGACACTTCATGTGGCCGCGTCGGGGGTGGAGTCGCTCCTACAAGTATATCGCCTATCGTGTAATTCGCATGCCCGGAACGCCTTACAGCATCGCCGCCGGCTTTGCCAGTGGTGCGGCGATGTCGATGACCCCGTTCATCGGACTGCATTTCGTTCTATCGGCGATTCTTGCGTGGGTTATTGGCGGCAACCTGATCGCGTCGGCCTTCGGTACGATCATCGGCAATCCATGGACGTTTCCGCTGATATGGGTGTGGATCTACTATATCGGTAATTTTATTCTTGGAACCGCCGGCGCCGGCACCGGTCTTCCCGATAGTCTATCCTGGTCCTTTTTGATGGAAATGCCATCGCATGTGCTGGTGCCGATGCTGGTCGGCAGCGTGCCGACCGCACTGGTGGTCTGGCTCGTGGCATTTTTCCCCATGCGTGCTATCGTTTCCGGCCTTCAAGAACGGCGGCGAAGGCGGCGAATCGCAAAACGACAAATCCTGGCCCACCGGGAGGTGCGGAAGTGATTAGAAAGATACGATTGGGCGTCAACATCGATCACGTTGCGACCATCCGGAACGCACGCGGCGGGGGCCACCCCGATCCGGTTCGTGCCGCACGTCTTGCCGCTCAGGCCGGGGCCGATGGTATCACCGCCCACCTTCGCGAGGATCGCCGCCATATCTCCGACGAGGACATCGATCGCCTGAGCCGGGATATCGATCTTCCCCTGAACTTGGAAATGGCGGCGACCCCCGAGATGTTGGCGATCGCGCTCCGCCATGGCCCCCATGCCGCTTGTATCGTACCCGAAAAGCGACAGGAATTGACGACCGAAGGTGGCCTGGATGTGGTCACCGGGCGCGCGCACCTGAGCAGCTATATCGACCGCCTCAGCGAGTCCGGAATTCGAGTCTCTCTCTTCGTCGACCCGGATCTCGAACAGCTCTACGCGGCGCGGGAATTGGCTGCGCCCGTCGTCGAACTTCACACAGGGAGCTATTGCCACGCCACGGAAAAGGATCGGGTTGGCGAGCTTGCCCGAATTGTTGCCGCCGCCAAACTGGCCGAGGAAGTCGGGCTTGAATGCCATGCCGGACACGGCCTCAGCTATGAGACCGTAGGTCCGGTTGCGGCGATCCCGACTATTGTCGAACTCAATATCGGCCATTTTCTGATCGGCGAAGGGATCTTCGGAGGCCTCGATTCCGCAATCAAGCGCATGCGGTCACTCATGGACAAGGCCAGGGCCGAGGCATCTGGTGAGCGCAGCGCCTAGCCATGTCGCAATGATTATCGGAATCGGTAGCGACCTGATCGATATTCGCCGCGTCGAACAGACATTGGACCGATTCGGCGATCGCTTTATCCTGCGCGTTTTTACCGACATCGAGCGCGAAAAATCCGACCGCCGCCACCGCCGTGCCGATAGCTACGCCAAGCGATTCGCTGCAAAGGAAGCGTGCAGCAAGGCACTCGGCACCGGATTCCGGCGCGGTGTCTATTGGCGGGATCTAGGGGTGATAAATTTACCTGGCGGCAAACCGACAATGCAGCTTACCGGCGGGGCGGCCGAACGCCTCAGGGAAATCACCCCTTTGGGCATGACGGCCAAGATCGATCTTTCGATTACGGACGATTTTCCGTTGGCCCAGGCAATTGTCATCATCTCCGCGGCGCACGGCGAATGAAGGCTATTGTGAAATCGGTAATCGATAGCGTTTTGTGACAGGACATTGGCAAGAACAATGACGGCTAAGGCAAAAATAATGGCAAAAAAGAAGAGCAGCGGCGGTATCTGGGAGACCCTCCGCGTCATTGCGTATGCAGTTCTGATCGCCCTGTTTATCCGGACCTTCGCTTTTGAGCCGTTCAATATTCCATCCGGCTCCATGGTGCCGACGCTGCTCGTCGGGGATTACCTTTTCGTTTCAAAATTTTCGTATGGCTATAGCCGTTACTCCATTCCGCTTGGCCTGCCGATATTCAGCGGCCGCGTCATTGCCAGCCTTCCCGAGCAAGGCGATGTCGCCGTATTCAAGCTGCCGCGAGACAACAGCACGGATTATATCAAACGGATCATTGGCCTGCCCGGTGACCGTATCCAGGTCATTGATGGCATTCTTCACATCAACGGCACAGCGGTCGAACGCCAGCGAATTCAAGATTACAATCCGCCATCGGGGGTCGGCGCCCGCGGCCCGCTGCACCAATATATCGAGGTGCTGCCGAATGGCCGTGCCCATCTCATTATCGAGGAGTCGGATGCGGCCGCGTTCGACAACACATCCGAGTTTCTTGTGCCGGAGGACCATTTCTTCGTCATGGGCGACAACCGGGACAACTCGCTCGACAGCCGGTTTCAGAACGGGGTGGGTTTCGTTCCGTTCGAGAATCTTGTCGGCCGCGCCGAAATTATCTTTTTCTCGACGAATGGCGATGCGCGCTTATGGGAAATCTGGAAGTGGCCATGGGCGATCCGATATTCCCGCATATTCGACTTGATAAACTAGTGTCACTCGACGCCTTTTCCCTCGACGATCTGGCCGCGACATTAGGCCACCAATTCGAGCGGCCGTTCATCTTGCGGGAAGCGCTTTGCCATCCCAGCGCCATGGCGTCGGCGGACGGCTCCATCCACGGTTATGAACGCCTCGAGTTCCTGGGCGACCGAGTTCTCGGCCTGGTGATGGCCGATTTGCTCTTTCATTCGTTTCCGGACGAGGACGAGGGTGCGCTGTCGCGCCGCTTTGTCGCTTTGGTGAGGCGAGAAAGCCTGGTTCGCGTCGCCGAAGCGATCGATCTCGGCAACTACGTCATTCTTTCGGCCGGCGAGGCCGATTCCGGCGGTCGCGGCAGCCCGGCGGTCCTGGCCGATTCATGCGAGGCGGTTATCGCGGCGCTCTATCTCGATGGCGGACTCGACGTGGCGCGACGATTCATCGAGCGATTTTGGACCCCTCTCATGGATGAGAACGAGACCCCGCCGATGGACGCCAAAACGGCACTCCAGGAGTGGGCGCAGGGTCGGGGCAAGCCTTTACCCGTGTATGAAACAGTAGCCGCAGAGGGGCCGGCGCATGAACCCGAATTCACGATCGAGGTTACCGTCAAGGGTCACGGGCCGGCTCGGGCAAAGGGGCCGTCCAAACGGGCGGCCGAACAGGCGGCGGCGGCAGCGCTGCTGAAGGCAATCGAGATGGCAAGCCGTGAATAACGGCACGCGAACGGAGAAGCGCTGCGGCTATGTCGCTCTGGTGGGAGCCCCCAACACCGGGAAATCGACGCTGCTAAATGCTCTCGTTGGCAGCAAAGTGTCCATCGTTTCGCCTAAGGTTCAGACCACGCGCAGCCGTGTCCTCGGTATTTCGATCATCGAACAATCCCAGGTCATATTCGTCGACACACCGGGAATTTTCGAACCGCGCCGCCGCCTCGATCGGGCGATGGTGAGGGCCGCATGGCAAAGCGCGAGCGGCGCGGACCTGGTGGCGCTGATTATCGATGCAAACCGTCGTGTCGATTCCGACACCCAGCGGATTGTCGAAGGCCTGCGGGAGAACGGGCGCAAATCGATCGCCGTGCTGAACAAGATCGATATCGTGAAACGGTCGTCTCTGCTGCTGCTCACGGAACGCCTGAATGAGCAGGCTTCATACGAGGAATTCTTCATGATTTCGGCGCTCACCGGCGATGGAGTAGGGGATCTCTCCAGCTACCTTGCGCGGGCCGTGCCGCCCGGGCCGTGGTTGTTCCCGGCCGATCAAATTTCCGATATGCCGTTACGACTACTGGCCGCCGAAATCACGCGTGAAAAACTGTATCTGCAGCTCCATCGCGAGCTTCCGTATAGCGCCGCCGTCGAAACCGAATCGTGGCAGGAATTCGATGACGGCAGCGTTCGCGTCGGCCAAATTGTCTATGTCCAGCGTCCAAGCCAAAAGGCGATTGTTCTCGGCAAAGGAGGCCAGCGCGTCAAAGCGATCGGCGCTGCGGCACGCGAGGAATTGATGACGATCTTGGATCGGAAAGTCCATTTGTTTCTTCACGTAAAGACACGCGAAAAGTGGATCGACGATCCGGAGCGATACCGCGACCTTGGTCTCGATTTCGATGCCTAATCCGCTGACAGGGTGATGAATTGGACCGATGAAGGTGTCGTCCTTTCGGCGCGTAAGCATGGCGAGCACGCGGTAATCGTCCAGCTCTTGACCCGGGCTCACGGTCGTCACGCGGGATTGGTACGTGGCGGGGCGGGCGCGCGGGGGCGCGGCATGTATCTCCCAGGCAACAAGGTCGGTGCCGGGTGGCGTGGGCGCCTTGCCGAGCACCTGGGAAGCTACAGTTGCGAATTGATCGCCGCTCCCGCCGCCGTGTTGCTTGACGAACCGCTGCGCCTGTCGGCGTTGACGGCGGCCTGCGCGGTTGCCGAGACCGCGCTGCCCGAGCGAGAGGAACATCCACGGCTCTATGCCGCTTTCTGCACATTCCTGGATCATCTTGATGGAGGCGATTGGCTGCGTGCGTTTGTCGAGTGGGAGTTGATCCTACTCACGGATCTCGGCTATGGACTCGATCTCGCCGCTTGCGCGGCGACCGGGAGCACCGATGACTTGGCTTATGTTTCGCCAAAGTCTGGCCGCGCCGTTTCACGTCAGGCGGGGGCACCCTACCGCGAACGCCTGCTGCCGTTGCCCGGATTCTTGATCGGTCAGGGCGAGCCGGACGAGGTGGCGGTGAGCGACGGACTGGTGCTCACCGGCTACTTCCTGGAAAGCCGCGTCTATACCGTTCTTGAACGCCAAATTCCCGCGGCTCGCATACGATTTGTTGACCGCCTGCGCCGACCGGCTACTATATATAGTAGATAGGAGGTCCGATGGCATCCAAGACACCTGCCGCGCGGATAGAGGAAATACCCCTCGGCGACGCACTCAGCGAGCGCTATCTGTCCTATGCGCTTTCAACCATCATGGCACGGTCGTTGCCGGATGTTCGCGACGGGCTGAAGCCGGTTCACCGCCGTCTGCTATATGCGATGCGCCAGCTCAAGCTCGATCCCGCATCCGGTTATAAGAAGTGCGCCCGCGTTGTCGGCGATGTGATGGGTAAGTACCATCCCCATGGTGATGCGGCAATTTATGACACATTGGTGCGGCTCGCGCAGGACTTTGCCGTGCGTTACCCGCTGGTCGACGGGCAAGGTAATTTTGGCAATATCGACGGCGATAATCCCGCTGCCATGCGCTACACCGAAGCGCGGCTGACGGCGATCGCGCAGGCGCTTCTCGACGGCATCGACGAGGACACGGTTGATTTCCGCGATACTTATGATGGCGAAGGCGAGGAGCCGCTGGTGCTGCCCGCCAATTTCCCCAATCTGTTGGCCAATGGCGCAACCGGGATTGCGGTTGGAATGGCGACCAATATTCCGCCTCACAACGTAGGCGAGCTGTGCGGCGCACTCCTCCATCTGATAAAGTTTCCCAACGCGACCATAGCCAAATTGGTCGATCTCATACCGGGCCCCGACTTTCCCACCGGTGGCGAGCTGGTCGAACCGCGTAGCGCCGTGATCGAAGCCTATACCTCCGGTCGTGGGAGCTTTCGCGTCCGCGCCAAGTGGCAGGTCGAGAAACAAAAAGGTGGGCTCTACGAGATCGTCGTCACCGAAATCCCGTACCAGGTCCAGAAAGGACGGCTGGTCGAGAAGATCGCGGAGCTCCTGAACAATAAGAAGCTTGGGCTGCTCGGCGACATTCGCGATGAATCCGCGGCCGACCTGAGACTGGTACTGGTGCCCAAGAGCCGCAATATCGACGCCGCGTTGCTGATGGAGACGCTCTACCGACAAACCGATCTGGAGAGCCGTTTCGGTCTCAATATGAACGTACTTGACGCCGAGCAGACGCCGCGGGTCATGAGCCTCCGCGAGGTTCTCCAAGCATACCTCGACCACCGAATGGTGGTTCTAAAGCGCCGTACGAACCATCGTCTCGGAAAGATTGCTCACCGCTTGGAGGTCCTCGACGGCTACCTGATCGCCTACCTCAACATCGACGAGGTGATTCGCATCATACGCGAAGAGGACGAGCCGAAAGCGGCGATGATGAAGAAATGGAAATTGTCCGATCTCCAGGCCGAGGCCGTCCTCAACATGCGGTTGCGCGCATTGCGCAAGCTGGAAGAGGTCGCGATCCGCGACGAACACAAGTCGTTGAGCGGGGAGAAGAAAGCGCTGACCGGCCTTCTTCGTGACAAGAAACGCCAGTGGAAGCGCGTCGCCGACGAGATCGCGGAAACGCGATCGCAATTCGGGCAGAAAACAGAACCCGGCAGGCGGCGGACGACGATTGGTGACGGCGTAACGGCAGAGATCGTTCCGCTGGAGGCTTTGATCGAACGCGAACCGGTCACCATCCTGTGCTCGGAAAAGGGTTGGATTAGGGCTGCCCGAGGGCACCTCGACGATCCCCGTGATGCGAAATACAAGGAAGGCGATCGAGCGCGGTTCATCCTAAACGCCCAGACCACGGATCGCCTGCTGGTGTTTGGGACCAATGGGCGCTTCTATACCTTAGGGGTCGACAAATTGCCCGGCGGCCGCGGTCATGGCGAGCCGATTCGCCTGATGTGCGACCTGGGCAACGATCAGGACATCGTCGCCCTGTTCGTTCATCGGCCGGACCGTAAGCTCTTGGTTGCTTCCAGCGATGGCCGAGGATTCCTCGTCCCGGAGGAGGTGGTGGCGGCTCAAACCCGAGCCGGCAAACAGGTCCTGAACGTCCCGAGTGGAGCGGAGGCTCAGACCTGCACCGTCGCGGAGGGCGATCATGCCGCGGTTATTGGCGACAACCGTAAGCTCTTGATCTTTCCATTGGACGAATTGCCGGTGATGACCCGTGGCCGGGGGGTCATTCTCCAGCGCTACAAGCAAGGCGGTCTATCGGACATCGCGGTGTTCACGCTCGCCGACGGCATTGCCTGCCGGACCGGGGATCGGACCAGAACATTCACCGATATTTCGGATTGGGTCGGCAAACGAGGCCAAGCGGGGCGCCTGCCGCCGGCTGGTTTTCCGCGCAGTAACCGGTTTGCCTAGGTTTGGCGGCGGTCTATCCGTGCATGGTGCAAAAATGCTTGGAGCCACCGGGGTCAAGGTGGCTCCAAGATCAATAGGGAGGCCTCAACGAGGGGTTGGTTCGTCAGACCTGTCGAAAGTGGTGGTATCCCTATACTCGCGACGATAGAAGAGTTTCGTTTAGAAATCGTTAATAAACATATAAATTGTATAATTCTTAATGAGCGATCTCGAGCTGGGCGCCCGGCTCCTAATCCGGTAAACGCATCGTTCCTTCGCTTACGAGGACCGATGTGCCGCCAACATGGACCGCCGTTATGGCGCCACCACTTTTTCGACATCGATGTTTAGGCGGCTCGCTCGGCCCATCTCCACACCCTGGGCGACAATCCACGACATCCGGCCCGACGTGGCCGGGTCCCGGGCGGCCAAATAACCGGCGAAGGCGGCGGCGGCGGCGCCGGTGGCCGGATCCTCGATGAGACCCATGGCGGGCGCGAACATGCGCATTTGGATGCCGGCGTCGGCGCCGTCTCGGCGCGTAAAGGGAACTACATGCGACGCCCAATGGCCGGCCACAGAAGACTGCCACGCGGTCGTATCGATGGCCGCACGACCCAGCGCTTCCATGTCGCTCAAGGGAATGAACAGAAATGGGACACCGGCCGACCACGCTTCCGGTGCGTCGTCCGCCTCGACGATATCGTTGGCGGCGAGTCCCAGCACCTTCGCCAGAGTTTCCCGTGGCGGCGCGGCCGGACCGCGTTCCGGCAATTTTGCCGTGGTCAGACGGCTGAAAACCGGCCGGCCGTCCTCGCTGACGATTCGCACCGGAACGGGACCGACGCCTTCCTCGAAGATAATGTCGGTTTCGGTCTCATCGAGATCGATCGCGCCTATGGCGGCAAGGACGAATGCCGTTCCAACTGTCGGATGCCCGGCAAACGGCAATTCGACCGCCGGTGTAAAGATACGCAGCCGTCGCGTGTGTTGAGGATTTTCGGGCCGCAGCACGAAGACGGTTTCGGATAGATTGAACTCGTTCGCAATACGCTGCATCAGAGCCGGATCGATAGCATCCGCGTCGGGAAATACCGCCAGAGGGTTGCCACCGAAGACTTGGTCGGTGAAAACGTCGGCGGTGAAAAACCGATGTTCCATCACGCTCTAACCTTCGAAATTCCGCCGTCGAGGGCCGATTGGCCCGTTAGCCAAGAGCTAGAAGTGGAGCGAAATATCGCTGTGGGGCGATAGGCAGGCGGCAATATCGGTTGCCAAGTCGACGGGGAGTCGCTCCTGCAGCCGTATTCCGATCGTGTCCTTGATCGCGTTGTCATATTCTTCGAGATCGGCCGCCAGTTCGGATCCTGCCTGCTGACGCCACGAGACCTCGGCGGCATATAGCTTGAGTGCGTTGAACAAATGCTCGCGCGCTTCTGCGCGATCGGGATTGTCACCCTTCAGCGCGCGGCGGGCCTTGGAAAGCGCCGACCGGATATCACTGCCGCCGGCCACCGCACCGACAGCGCGTTCCGCCTCGTTAATGGTTTCCATGGCCTGTTCCGGCGGTTCTCCATTGATCGCCGCGTTCAAACCTTCAAGTTGAGGTTCGAGGGCGGCGAGTTCATCGGCACTGGCGATCAGCGTGCGTACCGTAGCCACGACCTCGTAGGCCCCGTCGACATTGCGGCGGTAGAGATTGCGTGCCTTGCTTTCCGCCTTCTCGAGATCGGTATATTCCTTTCGCGCCTGGGTCCAACCGTCCGGTATCTGGACCTTATATTGTGCTTTTTCGCTCTCATTTTCTTCAATCTTGCGGCTTATCGCATCCAAAGATTCGATTGGCGCATCTTTGGTCCGCTCGAGCCGGCCCAGATCGCGCTTCAGTTGTTTGGTTTCCTCATCCAGGCGGCCCATCTGTTTTTGCAAGCCCCGAACTTCGCGATGCAACGGCTCGTAATTGGGCAGGAAGTTCGCGAATGCTGCGTCTGCCTCGCGGATGTCATTTACCATATCGAACGTCTTTTTCGCCGACGCGAGACCATCGGACAGGGATTCTTGGAGGTCCGGCGGGAGGTAGGAAATATTCAGCGAAGCGGCTCTGTCGATACCGGCGCGCAGATCGGTTTGACGCTGGTCGTATTCGTCAAAAATGAATTCCTCCAGGCATGCTTGAAGGCGTGGATTTGTCGGTGGTGGCGCGGTTTCCGAGGTCAGATAGACGCGATTTGGCAGGTAGTTCACGAGTGGCGGATAGGCGCCGACAATGAAGAGCGCGCCCAGTTGAAGAAAAATAAACGGCACGACGCCGCGATAGATTTGCACGGTTCTTACGTCGGGAGGCGCGACACCTCGCAGATAGAACAGGGCAAATCCAAATGGCGGGGTGAGGAAGGAGGTCTGCATGTTGACGCCGATCATGACACCCAGCCAGACCGCGGTGACGTTGGCGGACGGGTCGGCCAGCAGGATCGGGGCGATAATCGGAACCACGACCACCGCGATCTCGATGAAGTCGAGGAAGAAACCGAGAACGAAAATTACCGCCATGACGAGCACGAACTTGGCAATGAACCCGCCCGGCAGGCCGCCGAGGAATTCGCGTACCAAGTCCTCGCCGCCGAAAGAACGGAATGCCGCGGTCAGCATGGCAGCGCCAAGCAGAATAATGAACACCAAGGACGATGTCTTGGCCGTCTCGATCATGACGTATTCGAGCGTCTTATCGATCTTGTAGACGCGCCACCCGCTCCAGATGACGGAAAACAGGAAAACCGCCACGGCGATAGCGGCAAGGGTGACGCCGAGCGCGTCCTCGCTGTCCTGTATGTTCTTTACGTTGATGTCGAAGGTGCTGATCAAAAATAGGATCGCGGCCAGAGACACGACCGCGAGGATGGCCGGGACGAAGGAGGTCCGCTTGCCGGACGTCAGGCGGTAGCCGGCCATGATCATTGCGCCGATGGCACCGATGGCACCCGCCTGGTTGACCGTGGCGATGCCAAGCAGGATCGAGCCGAGGACGACAAATATCAGCGTCAGCGGCGGCACCAGGACGAGCAGCACACGGGCCGCGAATTTGGCGTCGAATTTGCCTTCGTAATGAACGGGTGGCGCCAGCTTGGGCCGGATCAGGGCGAGTACGAGAATAAACAGGATGTACAGACCGACAAGCACCAAGCCGGGCAGAAATGCGCCGAGGAACATGTCGCCCGCGCTGGCCGAGGTAAGGCCAAATTCGCCTGGTAGCGATGACGATCCAGTCGCCAGCTTGTATTCGGCCTTGCGCAGGGTGAGCGCCTGATCGGTGGCATTGGAGAGCTGGTCGGCGAGAATGATCAGAACGATCGATGGCGGGATGATTTGTCCCAGCGTGCCGGAAGCGGCGATCGTTCCCGATGCGAGCGCCTTCGAGTAATTGTTTCGCAGCATTACTGGAAGCGAAATCAGGCCCATCGCGATCACTGTGGCGCCGACGATACCGGTGGTTGCCGCCAACAACGCGCCGACGAAGACGACAGAGATTCCGAGGCCGCCCGGAACCGGACCGAAGAGCTGCGCCATGGTGACCAAGAGGTCCTCGGCGATCTTCGACCGCTCGAGCATGATGCCCATAAACACGAAAAGCGGGATGGCGATGAGCGTATCTCGCTCAGCCTCCCAATAGATTCCACGGAAGTTCGTTACCCCGGCATTGAGCCACTGGATGGGACCGCCCTGGGCAAAAAAGGCACTGGCGTCGCCGGCGAATATCTCACCCGTAAGGCCGGCGAGGGCGATCGTGAGAATCGCCGAGCCCGGCAGCGCGAATGCGACCGGGTAACCGGACGCCAACGCGCCGGCCATGAGGACGACCAGGACGACGACAAACAGGAGTTCCATCGAAACGGCATTTCCGACGCCCGGGGGCGCTAGAAATGCGCCTCCTCGGGTTGTGCCAAATGTGAATCGGGCTCGTGTAGCAATATGCCGGCGCTGTTCAGGAAATAGCTCATGAACTGAACCAGCATGGACACGGCATAGACGATGAGGAACCCGGCCATGAAGTACTTCACGTACATGCCGAATCCGGCCTGCGTAACCTCGAAATTGAGGAGCGGGCTAATAATCGTGCCGCCTTTGTCGGCCATGCCGAGGCCCAAGATGATCCAGCACACCGGAACGCCGAGCAAGAGCGAGCCGATCAGGTTCGACCACGCCTTTCGGCGCACGCTGAATCCAGCATAAAGCAAATCGACCCTCACATGACCTTCATGGAGCAACGTGTACGCACTGGCAAACAGGAACAGGGCCGCGTACCAAAAACGAACCAGATCGGCCATGAACGCCTGTTCGTAGGAAAAGATGAAGCGCAGAATCACGATCTGAAGCTCGGCCACGACGACCAGCAGCGCGAGCCACATGAATCCGACCGACCGTGAGAAAAACGCGATCACCATGGCAACGACAACCAGCGGGTAGAGGACATAAGTTCCGCGAAAACTGGACCGGCCCAGATCCTGCGCTAAAGCATCACCGACGACATTTCCGAGGAGCGCCTCAACGCGCAGGAATGAAATGAGCGCATCGGCGATACCAACGAGGAAAACAGCCCAGAAAGCGGCACGGGCGATATAGGTGGCGAGCGCTGTCAGCCGTTCCGATTCTTCGTGAAGCGTTCGGCTGCGGTTCGAAAGTACAATTACAATGCAGGCAGCTATTGCGCCCAGGAACAACAAGAGTTGCGCCCAGCCAAGTCCCACCGCAGAACTATCGAGCGCCGTCTTGGGCGGTGTGAATCCCGGCACACCCAAATCGCCGAGAAAATAAAACAAACCCGGCCAGCCGCGCCAGTGAACGAGATAGCTGTTGACAAGAAACGCCAGCGCAACGGCAACCACTGAAAGCGCGAAAATTCGCAATACCAGATCGGTCGTACCATGTGTTGGTACGACGCTGGCCTGATGCGGTGTTCCGCCGCCGCTGGTTACCTGAGCAGACTCCGTCATCGACGCCGCAATCCAATTGGACTCGAGGCTATCACGCTTTTGTTATCGTCTTGCCAGAAACAAGAAGCGGAGCCCTGGGGCTCCGCTTCCATTTCGTTAGCTATCCGGCTTGGCCGACACCCAAAACGCGGTTGCGTTGGGCGATGAAGGCTTGGTCCGAGATCCTCGACCAGTTTCCGAGATCGCGACGGGCGTTCTGGAAGCTCTCATCGATGCGTTGGGCCAACGGGCCGTGAGCGCGGACGTCGACGAACACTTCCTCGGCGGCCTCGCCGAAGGCGTCGTAGACGTCGTCGTTGAACTCACGAAGCTTGACGCCATGATCCTGGATCAAAACTGCCAAGGACGAGCCACTGTTGGCATTATATTCCGCCATCATGACATCGTTCTCCATGGCCGCCGCCGATTCGATGATCAATTGATTCGGCCTCGATAGCCCCTCCCAAAACGACTTGTTCAGACCGAAGGCCAACATCGAGCCGGGCTCGTGCATGCCGGGATAGTAATAATACTTGGCGGCCTCATAGAACTTCATGAAGCCGTCATTCCAAGGACCAACCCATTCGGTGGCGTCAATGGCTCCGGATACCAGATTCTCATAGATCTGGCCGCCGGGCAGGGACACCGGAGACGCGCCGAGCTTGGCCATGACGTCACCGCCGAGGCCGGGAATGCGCATCTTCAGACCCTTCAGGTCGTCCGGGGAATTGATCTCCTTGTTGAACCAGCCGCCCATCTGACAGCCGGTATTGCCGGCCATCACGCCTTTGATGCCGAACTCGCCGGCCAACTCGTCCCACAGCTCTTGGCCACCGCCAAAGCGGATCCAGGCGTTCATTTCGGTGTAGGTCAGGCCGAACGGCACCGACGTATAGTAGGCCCACCCGGGATGCTTGCCCTTCCAGTAGTAATCCGCGGCGTGATAGGCCTGCGCGTTGCCCGATGCGACTTCGTCGAACGAATCGAACGCCCCAACGCGCTCACCGGCGGCGAAGTATTCGACCTGGATGTGGCCATCGGTCATGTCCGTAATACGCTGCGCCAGACGCTGGGCACCCGTGCCAAGACCGGGAAAATCACGCGGCCAAGTTGATACCATGACCATTTCGACACGGTCCTGGGCGATCGCGGGTGCTGCGAGAGTAGACGCAGCGGCTGCAGTGCCGACACCAGCGACACCCGCCTTTTTCAAGAATTGACGCCTCTTCATGTTTTAGCTCCCTGTTTTCGGTTTGAATTTGTGAGTGCTTCAGTCGCACGCTGGCAAAAGACATAGCAGAAGAGGTTGGTCCCCTCAAGCGGGTCTCACCCCTGCACGGCGGTAAATCTCAGCGTGAACCGGCCTGGCGCGGCATGCCGTAGGCGGCCTGATGGGAATGGCTGCGAAGGCTTGGACATCTGGCTGCGATCGAAGTCCGCTCCGCAATTGGCGGCCGGCTCGCCTTGCCTGCCGGATCATCGCGCGGGCGCGAATACTTTCCGCTCTATATGCGGGCCCAACCCTTTCCGCCAAGGGCTTCGATCGGTCGAAATCGCGTCTTGTAGGACATTTTGGGGCTCTCTTCGATCCAGTAACCAAGATAGACGTAAGGTAGGTTGCGCCGCCTCGCTTCATCGATTAGCCATAGAATCATGAAGGTTCCTGGGCTCGCCGATTCGTGGGCGGGATCGAAGAAACTGTAAACCGCAGAAACGCCGTCCCCAAGTTGGTCTGCCAGCATCGCGCCAATCAATTCGCCGGACGATTTCCGGAATTCCGAAACGAATGTGCTAACGGCGGTTTCTTCGATCATCGCCCGATATTGGGCGAAGGTCATTTCGGCCATATCGCCGCCGGGATGGCGAATGCGCTGATATCGCTGAAAGACATGAAACTGCTCGATCGTGGCGCGAGCTTCCGCCAGCACGACAATGGTGTCCCGGTTGCGGCGGCGAATTCTCAACAGCGATTTATCAGGCTCGAAATCATGGGCGACGATCCGGACCGGGATGCAGGCCGCGCAATTGGCGCAGGCGGGCCGATAAATTATGTTGTGGCTGCGTCGAAAACCCGCATGGGTCAGAGTGTCGTAAGACTCCATAGCGCTGGCGTCGTCAAGCTCGGCGAATATCAACTGCTCCATGAGCCCGGGGAGGTAGGCGCAGGGACGCGGCGCCGACCTGTAAAAACGAAGCGGTGCTACCAGTTTCGGCGGTCTTGTTGGCGCGCTCATGGCCGGCTCCCCGAACCTTGCTCAGCGTCGTGTCCAAAGAACCCGGCGGCAATATTCGCCGAGATATGGACCAAGTCGATTTGAACCCCATCCAGGAACTCATTCAACCCCATGGCGAGAATATTTGTTTCGCGGGCATTCTGGAGTTTATCGATAAATGATTCGGCGCTTTCGATTGCCCGAGCGCCGCCGTGCAGGTCGAAACGCGACCGCAAACTCGCCAGCGTTTGAATTATGCGGTCGGCGCACAAGGCGAGAGAACGTGGAAATTCCGGATTCAGAAGCAGGAACTCGACGACACTCTTGGCACTCATGCCACTCGGATAATGGCGTCGATAGGCGTGGTATCCGGCAAGCGACCGGAGCAAGGTATGCCACTGATTTATATCTAGGATACGGCCGACTTCATCCCGTTGGGGGAGCAAGAGGTGGTATTTTATGTCGACGACGCGGGTCGTCTGGTCGGCCCTCTCGATCGCACGGCCCAATTCATAAAACAGCCATCCTTGGTCGCGGAAGAACGTGCCTTCGGTGATGCCGGTATGGGTCTGGCAATTTTCCTTGATGACGGCGCACAGGCGTGACAACTCCGATAACGCCATGCGCGATGACGCGGTTCCTCGAAGCTGATTGTAGAAGACATTGAGGTGCGTCCACATTTCCGTGCTGATCAGCGGACGCAAGGTACGCGCGTTTTCCCGCGCCATTCGAATGGTCGAGATGATCGATGACGGGTTTTCCAAGTTCATGACATAGAAGTCGATGACGCCGGCCGCGCTGGCCTCGCTATGATGCTCGAAGTACCGCCCTTCGTCGGCGTAAAGCTGAACAATGGAAAACCAATTCTTGGCCCCCGGCGTGTCGCGCGAGAAGCTCTCCTGGACATCGAGGATACGAGCCAGGTTTTCCGCCCGCTCGACATATCGGGCCAGCCAGAAAATTGATTCCGCATAACGCGCCAGTAGCTCGGTACCCGGTTCGCCGGGTTTCATGACAGCACCCAGGTATCCTTGGATCCGCCACCTTGGGAGGAATTGACGACCAGCGAGCCTTTGCGCAGTGCGACGCGGGTCAAGCCGCCAGGCAATACCCACGTATCGCGGCCGGTGATGGCGAACGGACGTAGGTCGACGTGCCGCGGTTCGATGGCCGTCTCGGCCAAGGTCGGCGACACCGACAGGCTGACCACCGGTTGGCTGATATAGTTGCCTGGATCGCCAAGAAGTTTGGCGCGAAATTCCTCGATCTCCGCCCGCGTCGCATGGGGCCCGACGAGCATGCCGTATCCACCCGATTCGTTGACCGGCTTGATGACCAACTCATCGAGGTGATCAAGAGTGAATGCGAGCGCGTCGGGCTCGGCGCAGATATTGGTCTGAACGTTGGGTAAGATCGGTTCCTGGTCCAGGTAGTATTTGGTCAGGCGCGGCATATAGGCATACACCGCTTTGTTGTCGGCCACTCCGGTCCCAACCGCGTTGGCGATCGTGACGTTGCCTTTGCGATAGCAATCGAATAACCCGGGGACGCCGAGCATGCTGTCCGGGCGGAAAGCACGTGGGTCGAGGAAATCATCGTCGATCCGTCGATATATGACGTCGACCGCGGTCGGTCCGGCGGTCGTTTTCATGAACACTCGATCATTCGCGACGATCAGATCCTGGCCTTCGACCAGGGGGACGCCCATTTCCCGGGCGAGGAAAATGTGCTCCGAATAAGCGGAGTTGAATGTTCCCGGCGATAGCAGAACGACCATCGGCGAACCGATTCCTGCCGGGCCTACCTCGACCATGGCGTCATGCAGCCTTTGGCCGTAATCCTCAACCGGACGGACCTCCATGTCGCCCATCAAATCGGGGAAAGCGCGCTGCATCATGTGGCGGTTTTCGACGACGTATGACACGCCAGACGGCGTCCGCGCGTTGTCCTCAAGGACGAGAAACTCGCCGTCGGCGCCGCGCACGAGGTCAGTGCCGCAAATGTGGACATAGGTGTTGCAGGGGACATCGATCCCCACCATCGCCGCGCGATAATTGGGATTGCCGTAAATCAATTCCTTCGGCACGACGCCGTCGTTGACGACTTTCGCATCGTGATAGATATCGTGGAGAAAGGCGTTTAGCGTCGCAACACGTTGAATAACGCCAGCTTCGATGCGGGCGAACTCATCGTTGGCGAGCACGCGCGGAATCACGTCAAATGGCAGGATCCGGTCGATCGCCTCGCGGTCCGTGTAGACCGTGAAGGTGATGCCGAAGTTATAGAGCTCTCGGGCAACGTCCTCCGCCCGACGTTGCAGCTCGCCAAAATCCATTGCATCGAGACAGGCTCGAATGGCCGCGGTGTGCACGGGCGGCGAATCGCCGGTCCCGCATAGCTCGCAGTAAAAGCCCGCCGCATCGTACCCGGCCAGCAGGCCGGCATGCTTACCGTCCTCCACGCCTCGATCTCCGCATGCTGGCCATCGTCTCTGTCGTACCGAAAATCCGAGCCGTGTGTTTCGCCGTGTCCGGCATCGCTCCGATCTTCATCCCATTCGGCGGCGCAGGTGATTGAGCAAATCCATGCGCGTGATGAGACCGAGAAATCTTTCACCATCCTTCACGATAGCAACCATGCCTTGACGAAATATCGACAACAGCTCTTCGGCGGCCGTCGTCGGTCCGACGAATGAAAGATTGCGGGTCATGGCCTCGCGCACCGGAGCTTGAAATTGGTCGTCATGACCATAAACCGCCAGCAGGATGTCTTCCTCGTCGATGATGCCGACGACATCCTCGTCGTCGACCACAGGTAGTTGGGATACGTCATAGAGCTTCATCCGCCCCAGCGCGCCGAGTAGAGATTCGTCGGGGCCGACGGTGACGACCGCGTGTTCCTCGTATTTGCGGGCGATCAGATCACGAAGGTCACCGTGCTGCTCGAGGTCGATAAATCCCTGATCTATCATCCAGAAGTCGTTGTACATCTTCGACAGATACTTGTTTCCGCTGTCGCAAACGAACGTCAGCACTCGCTTGGGCGAGGATTGCTCGCGGCAATATCGGAGCGCGGCCGCCAATAGCGTGCCGGTGGACGAGCCGGCCAGGATGCCTTCGGCGCGCAGCAACTCGCGCGCGGTCAAGAAGGCTTCCTTATCGCCGATCGTATAAGTACGACTGACCCGGGAAAAGTCGCTGACCGGGGGCACGAAGTCCTCGCCGATTCCTTCGACAAGCCACGATCCGACATCGTTGGGTATCTCGCCGGTGGTGACGTAGGACGCCAGGATCGATCCCTCCGGGTCGGCCAGAATCATTTCGGTGTTGGGTGAAACATCCGCAAAAAACCGGCTCAGTCCGGTGATCGTGCCGCCCGAACCGACGCCGCATACAATCGCGTCGACGTCATGGTCCATTTGCACCCAGATTTCCGGCCCGGTCGTTTCGTAGTGCGCCTGGGGATTGGCTGGGTTGCCGAATTGATTGATGAAGACGCCGCCCGGCGTGTCCTTGGCAAGTTGCTCCGCCCGATCTTGATAATATTCCGGATGACCCTTGCCGACGTCGGAGCGGGTCAGGACAACTTCGGCGCCCATCGCCTTAAGATTAAATATCTTTTCCTGGCTCATCTTGTCCGGGACGACGATGAGCAGTCGATAGCCCTTTTGTGCCGCGACCAGTGCCAAGCCCAGCCCCGTATTGCCCGCAGTCGCTTCGATCAAAGTGCCGCCTGGTCCGATCCGTCCCTCGCGTTCGGCGGCCTCGATCATATAGAGGCCGATACGATCCTTGATCGATCCTCCGGGATTCTGGCTTTCGAGCTTGGCGAAAAGGCGGCAAGGACCGGTATCGAGACGATTCAATTCGACCACCGGGGTGTTGCCGATCATGTCGAGCACGCCATCGAAGGTCTTCACATCGGGTATGCGGTGCTTCTGATCCGAGGTCGTCGCCGTCATTCCGCCTAGGTCCCTTCCGCTTCGGTGGCCTTCATCATGCGCGTCGGATAGCCTTCTTCTTCCAACGCGGAAACGATCGCCTGGGCATGCTCGATATCCCGAGTCTCGACAACGACATCGAGTTCGGCGAGTTTCACGGGCACATCGTAAAACATTCGTTGATGATAAACCTCAACGATATTGCCACCCAATTTTCCTAAAATCTCGGACACCTGGGCCAGAGCACCGGGCTGGTCGGAGATTTCCACTCTTATCTTGACCAACCGACCGTCGCGCACGAGGCCGCGAACCAGGATGTTCGACAACAGACGGGCATCGATGTTTCCGCCTGAAATGATCAAGCCGACCTTGCGTCCCGCGAACCGCTCGGGGTTTGCGCGAATCGCGGCGAGCGCGGCACCGCCGGCGCCTTCGGCCACGGTCTTCTCTATTTCGATCAGTAGTTGGACGGCATCCTCGAGGGCGCTTTCACCGACCAGCAGAAGATCGTCGACCAGCGATTCGACAATTGCTCGGGTAAGTTTGCCTGGGCTCTTAACGGCGATTCCTTCGGCGATCGAATGCCCCGAGGCTTTGAGTTCCAACCCGTGTACGGCTTGGAACATGCATGGATAGAGCTCCGATTCGACGCCGATGACTTCGATCGTCGGTTTGATCGCCTTGGCCGCGATCGCACATCCGGAGATCAGCCCGCCGCCGCCGACCGGGACGACGACTACATCGAGGTCCGGCGCCGTCGCAAGCATCTCCAGGGCGACGGTGCCCTGTCCGGCAATGATTTGCTCGTCGTCGAATGGATGGATGAACGCAAGTTTGTCAGCCTTTTCCCGGCGGTGGGCCTCTTCCGCCGCCTCACTCAATCCATCGCCATGGAGTGCCGTACAAGCGCCGAACCGGTGTACCGAGCGAACCTTATTGAACGGCGTCGCACGCGGCATGACAATTGTCGCCGGAATACCGAGGCGTCCGGCATGATAGGCGACGCCTTGGGCATGATTGCCCGCTGATACGGCAATAATTCCGCGCTCCCGTTCGGCCGCCGACAGCGACGAAAGCTTGACCAGCGCCCCGCGGTCCTTGAATGACCCGGTGTATTGGAGGTTCTCGAATTTGAGCGACAACTCCGCTCCGGTGATATCCGATAGCGTCCGCGACGCGACGGTCGGTGTCGCGACGATTTGACCTTGCAGCAGCTCGGCGGCCTTCCTTATGTCCTCGAATGACACTGACATGGCTTGCGAAGCCTATGGTTTCGACGTGAGCGTTAGCACGCCGAGCGCATCCGCAGCTAGCGAATCCCGGTCCCCCGCAATCTTGAGATAGCGAAAGTCGCGCCACGATACGAGGAAACTGTCGTAGAACGGCGAAAGCGGATTGCCGGACTGCCCGGTCGCCTGAATAAAGAGCGATTGGGAGAGATCGGAGAGATCGTAAATCGCTCGATATCCGGCGCCGTGGACGGCGGCGAAAGGCGCCTTATCGTTGCCGATGCTCGACGAATTTCGGTTGATCGTGTAGGTGCCGCCATCGACCGCGATGGCCAAATTGGCGAGGTCTCGGATCAGCGGGATCACGTCGAGGACGCGGTTCTTGAATTCGGCTCGGTGCGGAATTGCCCAGAACCACTCGAGTGGGTCATCGCCGTATTCGGCCGCAAGCCTGGCGATGGCGCGATCGAGCGCCAAGGCGATGCGCGAATCGCAGTCTTCTGTTCCGGCAGTCGTTATGTCGTCGCACCATTGACCCGCGTCACTCAAGATATGGAATACGACCTCCGCGCGCAGTCCCCAGTAACTTTCGAAGAGATCGCCAAGTTCGTCGGCGTAAAGCGCACGGTTGAGTTCGCGAAGCCAGGCCGTGAATATCAACGGCTCGGCTTGGTCGCGAAACATGCTGTAGTCCCAATTGGAAAGCAGGGCCCTAGCCCCATCAGCCCTGTCGCCTAGGGCCTTGGGCGCCAGCATCAAAGGCAGAAGTTGGCGCGCGGCACCGGACAGGTTGTCGGCCTGCATGTCGATGAAAAGGTTGGTGTCATAGGGCCCGGCACCGTCAAGCAACTCATCGATCCTTTCGGCGCGGTACTTGTTCTCCCAGTCGCGTCCGAGAAAATAGGGGTAAGACGGCGGCACGATGGCGTTGTTGGCGTTGACGATTCGGCCCGACGAGGGATTGAAGCTTTGCGGCAACTGATCGTAGGGGATGTATCCGTCCCATGCGTAATCGTCGGTCCAGCCGGGTACCGGCAGCCAACCGTCGCCGCGGCGCCGAATCGGCACCAGCCCCGGCGTGATAATACCAATGTTTCCTGCGATATCGGCATAGACGAAGTTTTGCTGCGGTACCGCGTAATCGCGTAGGGCCTCCAGCGCCGGTTTCCATCCGATTGCTCGATTGAGCCTTAGCATGGCCTGAGCGGTCAGATCGCCGGGCTGGAGAAACGCGGCCTTCAATGCCAAAACATTGTCGCCGATGGGTAGCTGGCCATCGTCGACCCAAAGATCGGAGACCACCGGCCCGTGACGGCTGCTGCGAACTGTCCAGGTGATCGGATCGCCACCTCGGACCTCGATAATCTCCTCGCGGGTCTCGAACCTCATCGGCCCGCGCGGCGTCTCATACATGTCCGGTGCTTCAGGGACCACCCGTTCAATGAAGAGGTCAGAGACATCGCTTTCGGTCGTGGTCAATCCCCATGCGATGTGATTGTTGTGTCCCAAAAGCACGATCGGAACACCGGGGACGGTCGCCCCGACAACACTCAATCCCGGCGCTTCCAGGCGCGCCAGGTACCACAGGTTGGGGGCCTGGTAACCGAGATGGGGATCGTTGGCGAGAAGCGGAAATCCGGTCGCCGTTCGGTCGCCGTCGACGACCCACTCGTTCGAGAACCCGGGTGCGCCGGCCAACGCCGGAAGAGGTGCGGTGCCGGCAAGAGCGGCGACCTCACGGTGTAGATCGCTCAGCGAAGTAAGCGTCGTTGGACTGTTCTTTGAGTTGTCTGGCCACAGGTCGCGGAGCTGCGCCGCATCCAAGTGCCCGCTCAGCAGGAGGCGGAGCCGTTCCTTGAACCAATTGCCGCTCAATTGCAGGGTCATCAATTTGCCCCATACAATCGAGTCCGCCGGCCGCCATGGTTCGGGATCGACCCCGGCGACCAAAAAATCCGGGGGCAGCGAACCCCCGCGCGCCTCCAGGTAGGCATTGACTCCGGCGCTGTAGGACATCAGCACCGCCCGACTGTCGGGGGCCAGCAGGTCGACTGTTTGCTCGGCGAGCCGGTAGAAATCGAGCGTGCGGATCAGCTTGTCGATACCCACGCCTGCTTCGCCGGCGATCTCGGCGACTCGGCCTTGTCCGAGCCGGCGGATCATCTCCATTTGCCACAGGCGATCCTGGGCGTGGATGTAACCAAGGGCGAAGAACGCGTCTTCGGAGCTGGAGGCGAAGATATGCGGTATCGTGCGCTGGTCGCGGATGACCTCGACGGTCGCGGTCAGGCCGTCAAGTTCGACCGAATCGTTGTAGTCGGATACCGAGGTGGTCAACCACCAATAGCCGCCGACCACCAGGACGGAAATCGCGGCTAAACCAAATATTAGGAATCCGAGAATTCGATACAGCCATTTTCGCACAGCGGATTTCCGCCCTTTAGCGGCCGACGCCCAGGCCGGCACGTTCTCGCCGCGCGGACCCGTCGCCAACCAGCATCTTGGCGACCGACGGTGGTGTGGTTATCGACAATGGAGGCGTATCAACCGCCATTGGCAAACGTACTCTCATAGCGCTGCCGTAGGACGTTTTTCTGCACCTTGCCCATTGTGTTGCGAGGCAGCTCATCGACGAGAAAAATTCTTTTCGGCACCTTGAACCGCGCGACCTCGTCTTTCAGCTGGGCGATAATGTCCGCCTCACCAAGGCCGTCGGCGCCGTCCCTGAGCGTGACTACCGCCGCCACGGCCTCGCCAAAATCGGGGTGGGCCAAACCAATGACCGCCGATTCGTCTACGCCGTCGATGGCATCGATGAAGCCCTCGACCTCCTTCGGATAGACGTTGAAGCCGCCGGATATAATGAGGTCCTTTGAACGTCCGACGATATGGATATAGCCGTCGGCGTCAACCCGCGACAGGTCACCGGTGATAAAGTATCCGTCGTCACGGAATTCCTGTTTGGTCTTTTCCGGCATCTGCCAATAGCCGGAGAATACGTTGGGACCGCGCACCTCAAGCACGCCGATCCCGCCGGGCTCGATCTCGGCACCTTTATCGTCGCTTATCCTGACGTCGACACCGGGCAGGGGCGGCCCCACTGTCCCGGCGACGCGACGGCCGTCGAGCGGGTTCGAGGTATTCATTCCGGTTTCGGTCATCCCGTAGCGTTCGAGGATTTCATGGCCGGTACGGGCGGCGAAATCCTTGAAGGTCTCTTCGAGAAGCGGTGCCGAACCGGATATGAACAGCCGCATCGAGCGGCAGGACGGCAAGCCGAAGTCTTCACGAGCCAAGAGGCGCGTATAGAATGTCGGTACGCCCATAAAGACCGTCGCGCGCGGCAGCAGGCGGATGACCTCGTCGATATCGAATCTCTCGAGGAACAGCATCGAGCTGCCGTTGAGGAGGACGCAATTGAGCCCGACGAACAGACCATGGGTATGGAATATGGGCAGCACGTGGAGCAGTACGTCGCTCTCCCGGAATCCCCAAAGCCGATGCAAAGTGATTCCGTTCGAAGACAGGTTGCGATGACTTAACATGGCGCCCTTCGAGCGCCCCGTGGTCCCGGACGTATACAGAATCGCGGCCAGGTCGTCGGCGTCGGTGGCAACGGTTTCAAAAGTGTCGGCCAAGGTCGCGGTGTCTTGGGCCAGACTGCCGTCGCCGCGCCGACCCAGCGTTATCACATGGGGCACCTCGTGTTCGCCCGCTATCGCTTGGGCCTCCGAAAGACGATCGGGCTGGCAGACGAAGACGCGCGGCGCGGCATCGCCGAGGAAGTAGGCGAGCTCGGTCTTTTGGTAGGCCGTGTTGAGTGGCAGCAACGCGGCACCGGCCCGCAGACAGGCGAGGTAAAGGAAGACATTTTCCGCCGATTTTTCGACCTGCACCGCGACCCGGTCCCCCTTCGCGACACCCAAGGACCGCAGCAAGTTGGCATACCGTGCCGACGTGACCTCGAGGTCGTGATAGGTGTAGATCTTGCCATCAACCGTCTCGACAAAGGGCGCCGTGCGATCGGCCGGGAAACGGCTTTCAAACAAGCTGTAAAGATTATTGGACATCGGGATCATTCGGTCCTCAGAGATGCCGCGAGACAATACGCGGCGTCGAGGCGAATTCAAGCGAAAGCCGCTTGATGTAAGCCGGTTGCCGGTCTACCTGTGCATTCCCGGCCGGGACGACCGAGTCACCGCAACCGATCATGGCGCCGGGCTGCACGCCGTATCGACGGGCAAACGGTCCAAGCATGGGCGCATATATATATGAGAAATAGGATTAAATAATATTCATAAAATTATGAAAACACACAGTTATAAATCGCTAAACAAAACGGGTTTCCATCGCGTGGCTTACACCGAGTGGGGTTCGGAACTGGCCGAGAAGACACTTATCTGTGTCCACGGCTTGACCCGCAACGGGCGTGATTTCGATGCCTTGGCGGGCGCGCTTTCGAAGGACTTTCGGACCGCTTGTCCGGATGTCGTGGGGCGCGGCAAAAGCGATTGGCTGGGTGATAAATCCGCCTATGGCTATCCGCAATATCTGACCGATATGACAGCGCTCATCGCGCGCCTGAACCGAGAGCAGGTCGACTGGGTCGGAACGTCGATGGGCGGCCTTATCGGCATGTTCATGGCGATGCAGCCCAACTCGCCGATACGACGGCTGGTGCTTGTCGACGTCGGACCCTTCATTCCAAAGGCGGCTTTGCTGCGCATTTCCTTCTACGTTGGTACCGATCCAACCTTCGCCGACATTGGTGAAGTCGAAGCCTATTTGCGTGACGTCGCGGCCCCGTTTGGACCTTTGACGGACGCCCAATGGCGCCACCTTGCCGACCACGGCATGCGCCGCCGCGATGATGGATCGCTGACGTTGCACTATGACCCGGGCATCGCCGAGGCGTTTAATACCGGGCCGATCGACGACATCGACCTGTGGCCGGTATGGGACGCCATTCGCTGTCCGGTCCTGGTCTTGCGCGGCGAGACGTCGGACCTTCTGTTGCCGGAAACGGCGGCGGAAATGGCGGTGCGGGGGCCAATGGCCCAAATAGAGGAGATTGCGGGATGCGGGCACACGCCGATGGTGATGGATGACCGGCAGATCGGTCTGGTCGGCGATTGGCTACGGGCGACGGAGTGAGGACCGATGACGATCAGTTCTTTCCGCCATTTCGGCCGCGTCTGCCGTGGTTCGGCGGCGACCTTCAAACGTTGCGAAACATATTGACGCAAACCGACGCCGATCTCTCGCCCTGGCCGTTGGAAAGGATCCAATTCGCCATGGCGGACGGTGACCGATTGATCGGCGCGCTCCATCGACCCGGCCTAGAATCCCCGGGGAAACCGATCGCTATTCTGATCCACGGCCTGACCGGTTGCGAGGACAGCATTCATGTCCGAGTCACCGCCCATCACTTGCTGCGGCACGGTTACCCGGTCGTGCGGCTCAATCTCCGCGGGTCGGCGCCGGCACGCCCAACCTGCCGGGGGCAATATCACGCGGGCAAGAGCGAGGACATCGCCGCCGTCTTCGAGCAGATCGACGAGCCGGCCGGAATTGTCGCCCTCGGCTATTCCTTGGGCGGCAACGTGCTCTTGAAGCATCTGGGCGAGGCCGGGATGGCGGCGAGATTGCGCGGCGCCGTGGCGATTTCGGTTCCGCTCGATCTGTGCGCGGCGTCTCGCACCATGCGCCGGCCGCGCAATCGGCTCTATCACGATTACATTTTGAACCGGATGAAGGAGGAGGCGACGGCCGCCGGCGCCGAACTTAGCGAAGATGAGCGCAGGACCATAGAGGGCGCCAAATCCGTCTATCAGTTTGACGATCGTTTCATTGCGCCGCGCAACGGGTTCGACAGCGCGGACCACTATTACCGGCAATGTTCATCCCGGGAATTCATCGACGGAATTGCGATTCCGACTTTGATTGTACATGCTCTCGATGACCCCTGGATCTCACCGAACGCCTATCTTGAAGGGGATTGGTCGCGCACACCCAACGTGCGCTTGTTGTTGTCGCGACATGGCGGCCACGTTGGATTTCACGGTTCCGGCGATACGGTACCCTGGCATGATCGATGTGCAGAGGCATTTTTCGGAAGCCTTTGAACGGAATCCCGATGACCGTTCATGGCCTTCTCTTTTTGGTGTGCGCGGAATGTTACAGTGCCCACGAAAACCCTGTTTGGACTATACCCAATGGCTGAAAAGTTAGAGCCGAAAACCGATCGGCCTGGGAGCAGGCTGGTTCTGTTCATGGCCTGCCTCGGGACGCTTGTCGTCGCCTTCAACACCACGGCCGTGGTAACGGCCATCCCCGAGATCAAGCGCGACCTGGTTATGGGAGCCGAGGCCCTGCAATGGGTCGTTAGCGCCTACATGCTTGCCTGCGCGTCGCTTGTCGCCGTCGTCGGACGGTGCGCGGATATTTTCGGCAAACTCCGAATTTTCACCCTCGGGCTGGCCACTTTCGCGATCGGCTCGGCGGCTGCCGTGCTGGCAACTGAAACGGTGCTGATGCTGTTCGGGCGAATATTGCAGGGAATCGGCGCGGCTTCGATATTTGCCACGCCGGTCGCGATCTTGAGTGTGACGACGCCCGAGGCGAAGCGCGCGACAGTTGTCGGCCTGTGGGGTGGCATGGTCGCACTCGGGTTCGGCATCGGGCCAATCACCGGTGGACTGCTGACGGCATATATCGGATGGCGGGCAATTTTTGTCTTCGATATCATCTTGTTGTCGTTTGCCCTCGGGCTCGCCTGGCGAGTCGGAAAAGCGGCGATCATCCCAAAAGAAACGCATCGCGACGCCAAGCTGGATAATCTCGGTGTGGTGTTCTTGGTCGTGACGCTCGCGACCCTTGCCTATGGCCTCACCAACGCCCATGTGGCCGGGTGGTGGTCATTCGACACATTATCGACGCTGTCGGTTGCGATCGTTGCCGCGGCGGCGTTCGCCATTGCAGAACGGCACGCAGCGGATCCGCTGATAAATTTCCGCTACTTCACGAAGCCCCGATTTGTCGCCGCGACCGCAGGCATGTCCATCGTCGGCTTCGTGATGACTGCCTTTCTCTACTTTTACAATTTGTTCGTTCAGGCGCCCGGCACCATGCATCTTTCGCCGATCAATGCCGGTTTGTCGTTGTTGCCGCTGACGGCGATGATGTTTGCATTATCGATTTTGGCACCCCGGCTCCTCGCCCCATATAGTTTTCGATGGCCGACCGTCATCGGCATGGCCTTCTTGGTGGTCGGCCTCTGGCTTCTTCATTACACGACCGACCAATCGGCCTACGGCGATTTTTGGTGGGTATTACTGCTCGTCGGCGCCGGATTCGGCCTGACGATGCCTCTGTTGCCGCGTGTTGGTCTCCGCGTATTGCCCGACGGAGACGCCGGCCAGGGGTCGGGCACGATCAACACCTGTCTCTACTTCGGCTGCACGATGGGCATCGTCGCCGGCGGGCTGGTGACGGCCCATGTCGAGCACGCGGCGGTTGCCGCCGTCGTCGCGACCGTGCATTCGGGGCCGGCCGATCAACTCGGTCTGATCCATGAGCTCGCCCATGGCTCGGCCGCCGATGTCAAACAGGCCCTGGCCCAGTTCACGGCGGCGGACGCCGAAACAATCAAGGCCACGCTGATCGGCGTCCTCGACGACACTTTCGACGACGTCATGGTCATGGCGTCCCTGGTAGCATTGCTTGGATCGGCCTTGTGCGTCTGGCTGATGCGCGGCCCGATCGCGAATATGGGAAAGGCATCGCAATGATCGATTGGCCTATTGCTCACCATGTCGGGCGGCAGTGGAGGGTGAGTCTGGCGCCTATCGGCGCGACGCAATCGCTGTTGACGCTAATTCCTTCGCGCGAAGGATGCGCCAATCCCGTCAAACTCGGCCGAGTAGGCTATCCGGAGCGATATCGTAAGGATCCGAACCGCATTGGTGAGTAAGGTCCTGGCCGAAGGGCGAACGGGCAAGAACGGCTGACACGGCGTCGTCGGTCTGCTTCGCCAATTCGTCTATGGTCGTCTGGCCGGATACGAGGACGTGAATGACGCTGACCGGCTTGGGCGCGATTCGGCGATGCGCTGGATCGTCGGCGGCAAGGCGGATTCGCGTGGGCGTGGATCAACCAGCCAGATGGGTCGGTTCGAGACCGAGTTGCTGGCCACGGATACCAACCTGGCCGCTGTCACCAGTCTTTCCGGCCAATGGATCGACCGCGTTCAAGTTCGCCGCCTGCCGAGGGCTTCAAGAACTCGATCCGGCTTCCCGCCAACAAGTCGAGAGAGTTCCACATGGGAATCCCAGCCAAATTGGAATGGTCAGGATTTCGTTCTGGACGATGCGGTTTTCCGGGCGATGGGGTTAGAGCGCTATGTGTTCACGTCGAATCAATTCTGTTGCGATTTGAGGGCGGCGGCCCGCGAGGCGCCGTCCGAAACGCGATGCCGAAGCATCGGGTGAGGGCGGCAACGACGCGGAGGCCCGCCCAAACGCAACCCGGTCGGGCCGGGGCCTGTTTCGCCATGACGGCGTCGACCGCCTCGACCGTATGCCGGATATGCTCCGCGGCGCTTTTCTGGTCATGGCGAAAAATGCCTCCGGCAGAATGTTTCCACATGAACACATAGTGCTCTAGTGTAGTCTTTCGTCACCCGATATGGATGCTCCAGCATGGCGACCAAGGCACAAGGCGAAGAGAAACCATCTGTTACTGACACGCTGACGCGACTAAGCGCCGATCCGAGCACTGGGTTGACCGCTTCGGAAGCCGCGGAGCGGCTTGCAAAATACGGGCCCAACGCACTTCAAGAGGTGAAGAAGAGCCTTCTCCAAACTCTCCGGCCATTCTTCTGGGCACCAATTCCCTGGATGATCGAAGCGGCCGCACTGATGGCTTTGATCGTTCAGGACTGGGGTGATTTCGTCATTATTCTGGCGTTGCTCCTGTTCAATGCCGGCCTCGGATTTTGGGAGGAACATCAGGCAACTAACGCGCTCGATGCATTGAAGAATTCTCTCGCACTCAAGGCCCGCGCGTTACGCGACGGTGATTGGGGTGAGATCGAGGCGCGCGACCTGGTTCCCGGCGATATCGTCCGCCTGCGTTTGGGCGACGTCGTCCCCGCGGACTGTCTACTTCTGCAAGGCGGCTATTTGAGCATCGACCAGGCCGCGCTAACCGGCGAATCCCTCCCGGTATCGAAATCCGTCGGGGACGACGCCTATTCGGGGTCGATTGTCAAGGAAGGTGAGATGATTGCGGTGGCTACCGCGACCGGCGGCGATACTTTTTTCGGTCGCACCGCAAAGCTCGTGCAGAAGGCCGGAACCGTTTCTCACTTCCAAAAGGCCGTGCTCCGTATCGGCGATTTTCTTATTGTCGTCGCCCTGGCGCTCGCGGTGATCCTGGTCATCGACCAACTTCTTCTTATGCGAGGCAACTTCGATCGAGACCAGTTGTTCAAGCTTGCCGAGTTCGTTCTGATCCTCCTGGTCGCTTCGGTCCCGGTCGCGATGCCCGCAGTACTTTCGGTGACAATGGCCTTGGGTGCGCAGATGCTGGCGAAGAAAAGGGCCATCGTCTCGCGCCTCGAGTCGATCGAGGAACTCGCCGGCATCGACATCCTCTGCTCCGACAAAACCGGCACGCTGACTCAAAACAAACTGACGCTCGGCGACACCCAGCCATGGGCCGACGCTCGGTCACAGGATGTGGTTCTCGCCGGCGCCCTCGCCTCGAAGAGCGAGGATGCCGATCCGATCGATCTTGCCGTCATTGGCGGGCTGGCCGATCCGGAAACGCTCAAGCAGTATACTCAGACGGATTTCGTACCTTTCGACCCTGTCAGCAAACGCACCCAAGCCTCGATCGCCAATTCGACCGGCGGGAGCTTCACCGTCACCAAGGGTGCGCCACAAGTAATCCTGGATCTCGCGAAGTTGGACAAAGACGATCGCGGCAAGATCGAATCGCATATCCAGGATCTCGCCGGCGAGGGGTATCGAACGTTGGGCGTCGCACGGTCCGAGGACAAGAAGACATGGAAGTTTCTCGGCCTACTGCCGCTCTACGATCCGCCGCGCGTCGACTCCAAAGAAACCATCTCCCGGGCTCATGACTACGGCGTCGCGGTCAAGATGGTCACGGGCGACAACGTCGCAATCGCGCGCCAAATCGCGGATCAACTCGGCATGGGCAAGAACATCGTGCCGGCAACAGATTTGTTCCCAAGCACCGCCGGCTCGGTTCAAATCCCGCCCGATGCTGCCGCGAAGGTTGCCGCAGCCGATGGCTTCGCCGAGGTCTTCCCGGAGCACAAGTTCGCGGTCGTCAAGGCGCTCCAGGAAAGCGGGCATATCACAGGCATGACCGGCGACGGCGTCAATGATGCGCCTGCCCTGAAGCAAGCTGACGTCGGCATTGCGGTCTCCGGGGCGACCGATGCGGCGCGTGCTGCCGCTGCTCTGATCCTAACCGCCCCTGGATTGTCGGTGATCATTGATGGCCTAGAGGAGGCGCGTCGAATCTTTCGCCGGATGATGAGCTATACGCTGTATCGGATCGCGATGACGATCGACATCATGTTCTTTGTCGTCCTGGCAACGGTCTACTACGATTTTTTTCCGCTCACGGCGGTCATGATCATCGCCCTCGCCCTGCTCGACGACATCCCGATCATGACCATCGCGTTCGACAACGCGGAAGTCGACCCCAAGCCGGTTCGCTGGGATATGCATCGTACGCTGGTGGTTTCGACCATCCTTGGCCTACTCGCGGTCGTTCAAAGCTTTGGGCTGCTCTATGTGGGCGACAGCATTTACGGGCTCCCTCGAGATCAACTTCAGACGATGATGTTCCTCCAGCTTGTCGCCGGCGGTCACCTGATGCTGTTCCTGACTCGTACGCCACATGCCTTCTGGAAACCGCCGCATCCGAGCCCGAAGCTGTTTGCCGCCATCGTTGCAACGCAAGTCTTTGCGGTCTTCATCAGCGCTTTTGGTTGGCTCATGTCACCGGTTTCGTGGGCGCTGATCGGTTGGGTGTGGGCCTACAACATCGTGTGGATGCTGTTTCAGGACGCCGTCAAACTCGCCTTGCTCGGGATGCTGGACCGGCGGCACGCCCATCAGGCCGCATTTCTCACTACCCTCAAGCGACCACTCGATAGTCACAGCGGCCTCCACCAGGGGTGAAGTCATGAACTACTCGAAGACCTTTATCGTTCCGCCGGGAACAAAGGTTAACCTCGGCAGGATTGACCCCGATTTCAGTGAGAAGGGGGTGTCGCGCAAATCCGCCGAGCGCATGATAGAGAAGGACCGTCAACGATTGGCGGCTCTGCAGTTCCTGCTCTACGCCGAGAACAAGCGTTCCGTGCTCATCGTTCTCCAGGCGCTCGACGCCGGCGGCAAGGACGGGACGGTCAACCATGTCATCAGCGGCATGAATCCGCAGGGATGCACGGTCACCGGTTTCAAGCAGCCATCCGCCGCAGAACGTGAACACGATTTTCTTTGGCGCATTCATCCCCACGTGCCGGAAAAGGGACATATTGCGGTTTTTAATCGCTCCCACTACGAAGATGTCCTTGTCGCGCGAGTTCATGACCTCGTGCCAAAGGAGACCTGGTCGAAGCGCTACCGGACGATCAACGAATTCGAGCGGTTGCTGGCGAACAATGGCACCCATGTCCTCAAGTTCTTCCTTCACATCAGCAAGGAAGAACAGCTCGATCGATTCAAAAACCGGCTCGACGACAAATCGAAAAACTGGAAGATCAGCGAATCCGACTACACCGAGCGGGACTACTGGGACGACTACAGGGCCGCGTTCGAGGACGCGCTGTCGAAATGCTCGACCACTCATGCACCCTGGTTCGTGATCCCGGCGAATCGGAAATGGTTTCGCAATCTCGCCGTCGCCCGGATCATTTGCGACACACTCGAAGGGATTGGGATGGAGTTGCCGTCGCCGACGGTCGATCTCGCCGATATTCGGCGCAAATATCACCGTGAGGTCGCCGAAGAGGCGGCATCTTCGGGCGACTGACCGACGCCGTACTCGTCCGTGAAGAATGACTATTTAACTCAGGCAGAGCTCTATTGGCCTGCCAGGCGACGCATGTCATCAGTATTGACCCTGCCTGTATCGGAGCGACATTTTTCGAGGTCCGTCATCGCATTGAACTTCAATTGTTTCGTCAAGCTTGGCTTTGAAGGATAGGTGCATCATCGATATCGGCTGAAACGGCGGCGATGGCTCGACAAACATTTCTTTGCGAAATCGCGGCGTCGATTGATTGCACATCCAATTATAGATGGTAGGGAGAAATTGATAGCGGGTGGGGCGGTATTTGTAGACGGCGAAATTGAATGCCGCTTGTTCGGCGAGGAAAGTGGTCGATTTTGATAAGACGCGATCAAGGGTTTGCTGCCATAGTGGCCAAAAGTCGCTGGCGGCCGACATCGAGAATGCGCCGACATTGAGCGTCGGAAGAAGGCCGGTCTGACGTTCTTCTTCACCAAACACGCCCGCATAAAGACTTGGTATGAAGCCAGATTCGTTGGGCTTGTGGAAAGTGTATCTGTACGACCGATCGATCTCCGGTACGACAGCCAAGAAGTCTTGCTTGGCGGCCATCGTAAACCATTTGATCGCATCCCATGTTTGAACCCAGATATCGGCGTCCAGCCAAATTAGAGACTCATGCTCGGGGAACAGTTGGGGCAAGAACGGACGGTTGACCTGCGCTTTGAAAGTGTTGGGACATTCATCGCGTCCCGGGAAATCGATCGCCCAATCGGTTTCCACGACACCGGCGTTTTGCCCCGCGAGCCAGTCAACCTGGTCGGGAGTTAGTCCAAGGTTCATAATCTTGATCGGTGTAGTTCGCCCTTCGTTCTTTTCCCGGATCGATAGAATAAGGCCCTTCAACAATGCGAAATATCCAGAATCCGCGGCGGAAATGATGAGCGTATCGGTCATTCTCGACTGCCTTCCATGCCACAACTGTTCGGCCTTTCGATCGGCACTAGTGGTCTAGGGATGTAACCATTTCTGACATTGTCTAATGTTGGACCATTGGGCCCCCAAGAATCGAAGCAAATGTGTACAGCGGGGGTAACCGCCTGACGGGGACCGCTTTGACGTTGACGCTTTCTCGGGCGCTGTCTAGGCTTCGGTTGTCGGATGGAATTTCGACATCGAGGATAACAAGCGTCAACATGGGGGTCGTCGGGTTTCCCCAAGAAAGGAAACTTGATGGCATTATCGTTCACCCAAGGGTACGGGCGCCGCGCCCGCCAGCGGTCGGCCGATTGCAAACTCGGCCGGATGTTGGCGTTGTCCGGCATGGTGCTGGCGTTGGGCGCCTGTGGCCTATCCGTCGAACAGCGCGATGCCGTTCGACAATTCAGCCTTGCCTCCAATTCGTTCGGGACGGTCACGGCGGGAGTCGTCGAAGCGCTGCCCGCGCGAGTTGCCCAAGTCAATATGTACGACCTCGCTCTTACCCCCGATAAGGACAAGATCGACTTCGATGGTCCCTTCAATGAACGGGACGTTGCGGCTCGGGTCAAGGCGGCGAAGACGATCCAGGAATACGGCGCGCTGCTTCTCGCCCTGGTCGATGCCAACGAGGCGGCGACATTGCAGAAGGCGGGTGGCAAGTTCACCGCGTCGGTGCGCTCGCTCGACGAGAACCAGGTGCTCAGCGACGACCAACTCGATTCCATCGGTAAGATCATTGTCGGCATTGGTGGTTTGTGGATCGATCGTCAGGCGGCGGAGGCGCTGAAACAAATCGTGCCGGCCACCGATCCTCAGATCGCCAAGCTTGGGGACTTATTCGCGGGCGAGTTCAATAAGGACGGCCCGGTACCCGAATATATGGATGCGCGCGCGTTTCAGCTCGAGAAGAACGCAGGCAAAGCCCTTGAGGGCAAGGTCCAGCCAGGTGATCGCTTCGTCGGCTCGGAAGCGCTGCGTCTGGCGGGCACGACGATCCGCGAAACCAATACGGTGTATCCGCCGATCGCCGATGCGGCGATGGATATGGTCGCGGCCCACGGCAAAATGGTTACCGCCCTACAGACCGGCGACGTTTCCTTCGCCAGTATAAGGGCGTTCGCCAAACGGGTAGAGGATTTGGCGGCGGCGGCGGCCGTCTTCGCAGGATCTTAGGAAGCGGAGGGCGATATGGCGTCACGCAGAGAATTGATCAATCAACTTCGTGCGGAATACCAAGCCGAAACCGACCCCGATCGCCGTCAGCAGATCGAAGTGGTCTATGACCAGGCGTTGGAGGCTTCGGAAAAGTTGGCGGCCCATCAGATCGGCGCGAACACGGTTGAATATGAGGCGGCAATTGCGGAGCTGGAAACGTCTGTAGAGGAACTGAAGAAGGCGCGGCAGGATCTGGCGGACTTCGCCGAGACGATCAACAAAGTCGCAACCGCCGTCGACATGTTGGCGAAGGTGGCGAAAAAGGTGGCCGGCGGAATCTGATCTGGTCGCCGACAGAAAATGGCGGGCACGAAGTGATTCAGCGATCGTTTCTTACATCGCCCGCCGCGCGCAGCCGTTCCGCGACGTCGGCTGCGGCATAAGTCAATACTGCGTCGGCGCCGGCGCGCTTGAAAGCGATCAGGCTCTCCATCACCACGCGTTCGCCGTCGAGCCAGCCATTGTCGGCCGCAGCCCGCAGCATCGCGTATTCGCCGCTGACCTGGTAGGCAAGGGTTGGAACCGCGAAGGTGTCCTTGATGCGGCGAATGATGTCGAGATAGGGCATGCCCGGTTTGACCATGACCATATCCGCTCCCTCCGCGAGGTCGAGGGCGATTTCGCGCAATGCTTCATCTCCGTTGGCCGGGTCCATTTGGTAGGTGCGTTTGTCGCCGCCGCCAAGATTTAACGTCGAGCCGACCGCATCGCGAAACGGTCCGTAGAAGGCGGACGCGTATTTGGCTGAATAGGCAAGGATGCGGACGGCCTCGTACCCGTTTTCGTCCAGCGCCTTCCTGATCGCGCCGACGCGTCCGTCCATCATGTCCGACGGCGCGATGACGGTGCATCCAGCAGCGGCCTGAACAAGCGATTGCCGGCACAGAACCTCGACCGTCTCATCGTTGACGACATAGTCTCCTCGGATCAGTCCATCGTGACCGTGGCTGGTGAACGGGTCGAGGGCGGCATCACAAATAATGCCGAGATCGAGCCCGCGCTCGGCAATGGCGCGAACCGCGCGACAGACCAAATTGTTCGGGTCGCAAGCCTCTTCTCCGTCGGGGCTCTTTAGTTCGGGATCGATAACCGGGAAAACGGCAATCGCGGGTATGCCGAGCGCGGCGGCGTGCTCGGCGGCCTTAACCGCCCGGGCGATAGACAGCCGGGCGACGCCGGGCATTGACGCCACCGGAACTTCGTCCTCGGACCCATCGTGTACGAAAAGCGGCCAAATCAGATCGCTGACGGACAACCTGTTCTCGGCCACCAGACGACGGGTCCAGGCGTCACGGCGATTGCGCCGCAGACGAACCTGAGGATATTGCCCATGGGTCGCCGCGTGCGACGGTATCGCCGCCGGTCGTAGGAAGGGCTCGACTTTTGATCCGCTCTTTGCCATTGCCTCGATCCATAACAATTGGCGCAACTCGATACTAAGGCGCCAGCCGGCTCCAGACAATGGTGGCGGGCGATTGACAGCCGGTGCGGCGCGGCTATGATCCGCACGCCAGCCACGCCGACCGGGCTATAAATTCATGGACTTCACGCTATCAGAAGAGCAACGCGCCTTCCAGGATTTGGCGCGCAATTTCGCTGTAAACGAGATGGCGCCGCATGCCGCGACGTGGGACGAGGAGAAGGTATTTCCGGTCGATGCTCTGCGGGCGGCCGCCGATATCGGCTTTGGCGGCATCTATGTCGGCGATGATGTCGGCGGAGCGGGGCTCGGCCGCCTAGATGCCGCGATTATCTTCGAGGAGTTGTCCGCCGGATGCACTTCGACGGCCGCCTATATCTCGATCCACAATATGGCGTGCTGGATGATCGATGGATTCGGCAATATCGACCAGCGCCGGCAATGGCTGCCGAAACTTACTTCGATGGAGCATTTTGCCAGCTATTGCTTGACCGAACCGGGCGCCGGTTCCGATGCCGGGTCCTTGCGCACACGGGCTGAACGCGACGGCAACCATTATGTGTTGAACGGGACCAAGGCCTTTATTTCGGGCGGCTCGACCAGCGATGTCTACGTTGTCATGTGTCGGACCGGCGGCGATGGACCGGGCGGCGTTTCCACGATCGTTATAGAAAAGGACACGCCGGGCCTTAGCTTCGGAAAGCAGGAAAAGAAGATGGGCTGGAATAGTCAGCCCACCGCGGCGGTGATATTGGAGGATTGCCGAGTCCCGATTACCAATCGCGTCGGCGAAGAAGGCGACGGCTTCAAGATCGCGATGGCCGGCCTCGACGGCGGACGGATCAATATTGCCGCGTGCTCGATAGGGGCGGCGCGGGCGTGCCTGGAGGCGGCCCGCCAACATATGGGCGAGCGGCAGCAGTTCGGCCACAAACTCGCCGATTTCCAAGCCCTCCAATTCCGCCTCGCCGATATGGCGACCGAGCTCGATGCGGCGCGCTTGATGGTCCATCGCGCGGCGCAGTCGCTGGACGACAAGGATTCGAATGCCACCTTGCATTGTGCGATGGCCAAGCGGTTGGCGACCGATATCGGTTTCCGAGTGTGCAACGAGGCCCTCCAGTTGCACGGTGGCTATGGCTATATGCGCGAATATCCGATTGAGCGTTTCGTACGCGACACGCGTGTTCACCAGATACTCGAGGGCACCAACGAAATCATGCGATTGATCATTGCCCGCAAGATTTTGCAGGGATAGCGCGATGGCCCAACCGACCGGCGATGAACCAGAAATCTTGTTCGACCGGGACGACGGGCTCGGGGTAATCCGCCTCAATCGCCCGCGAGCGCTGAACGCGCTGACCGCATCGATGATCGAAGCCATGGCCGACACGTTGGCGAATTGGGCCACGGATCCGGACATCGGCGCGGTCGCGATCCTGGGGGCCGGGGACCGGGCGTTTTGCGCGGGTGGAGACGTACGTGCGCTCTATGACGCGCGTAACGATGGGACGAGCACCTATCGCGCCGACTTCTATCGCGATGAGTATCGCCTCAATCGTCAAATATACCGCTTTCCCAAGCCCTATATCGCTCTGATGGACGGCATCACGATGGGCGGCGGAGTCGGTGTCTCGGTCCACGGCAGTCACCGAGTAGTGACAGAGCGCACCTTGTTCGCCATGCCCGAAACCGGAATTGGTTTGTTCCCCGATGTCGGCGGTGGCGATTTCCTGCCGCAATGTCCCGGTGCGATTGGCATGTATCTCGGACTGGCCGGCGCGCGCCTCAACGCGGCGGATTGCTTATACGCGGGCATCGCGTCGCACTACATTCCATGGTCCGAACTCGAACGCTTGATCGACGCGCTCGGGCCGACGGGCGACGACAAGGGCGTCGACGAGGTTCTTGATGCCATGGCCGAGGATCCGGGACCTTCGACACTGGCGGAACAACGTGCGGATATCGATCGTTTCTTCGGCCTCGGTTCGGTGGCCGATATTATCTCTGCACTGGCGGCGGACGCGGGCGATTGGGCGGCAAAAACGTTGGTCGTCTTGGGGCGTAAATCGCCGATGAGCCTGCGTGTCGCCTTTCGACAGCTTCGCGAGGGCGCGGCGATGGAATTTGAGGACGTGATGGTCATGGAATACCGCCTCAGCCAACGGTGCATGGCCGATCACGATTTTTTCGAGGGTGTGCGGGCGGTCATCATCGATAAGGACAACGCTCCGCAGTGGCGGCATGCCTCCGCTGACGATGTTACTGACGATGAACTTGACGCCTATTTTGCACCGCTTGGCGCCGACGATTTGACTTTTGACTAAGCGCCGCGCCGGCGCGAGGAGGAACGCAATGACGACAATCGGCTTTATCGGCCTCGGCAATATGGGCGGGCCGATGGCCGCCAATCTGTTGACGGCGGGCCATGACGTGAAGGGGTTCGATCTTGCCGCGGACACCGTGGAGACGTTCACCGGCCTCGGCGGCACCGGCGCCGGCAGCATCGCCGATGCGGCGAGTGAGGTCGATGTAGTCGTAACGATGTTGCCGGCCGGCAAGCACGTCCGGTCCGTCTATTGTGGCGCGGACGGCGTGCTGCAGGCCGCCACAGCCGGGACGCTTTTGATCGATTGCTCGACAATCGACGTTGCCGCTGCGCGCGAGACCAATGCCGATGCCGAGAAAGCTGGGTTCGCAATGCTGGATGCGCCAGTCTCGGGCGGTGTCGGCGGTGCTTCTGCGGGGACCCTGACATTCATGGTTGGCGGCAGTGACGAGGCCTTCGAGATGGCACGGCCACTTTTCGAGATCATGGGCAAGACAGTGGTTCATTGTGGCGGCGCCGGCAATGGCCAGGCCGCAAAGATCTGCAACAACATGGTTCTTGGCGTGTCGATGATCGCGGTCTGCGAGGCATTCGCGCTGGCCGATCGGCTCGGCCTCGACCGACAGAAATTGTTCGACGTCAGCTCGACATCGTCGGGCCAGTGCTGGTCTCTGACGACCTATTGTCCGGTCCCGGGGCCGGTGCCGACTTCGCCTGCTAATCGTGATTACGAAGCCGGATTCACGGCCGATATGATGCTCAAGGATTTGCGGTTGGCGCAGGATGCGGCGCAAAGCGAGGGAGCCGCGACACCGCTCGGCCGTCATGCCCGCGATCTGTATGAAGAGTTTTCCGGCAGTGGCGAAAGGGGCACCGATTTCTCGGGCATTTTCAAGATGCTTCAGGGTGATCCCGGAGATTAAATGAAATTTAAATCTATTCGCGCTAACACGGTCTCCTACCTAGCCGAATCCAAGCGAGGACGTTCAGTGAGACCGGTTTACCTGGAAACAGTTGCGTTGATCGAGCGACTCTACCGGCATTTTCTGGATGTCGTGAAGGAAGAACTCGACCGTCTCGGGGTTGACGACATCAACAGCGTCCAATGTCTAATTCTCTATAACATTGGCGATGACGAATTGACGGTCGGCGAGTTGACGCAGCGCGGCTGCTACATGGGCACCAATGTCACATACAACATGAAGAAGATGATCGAGGCCGGGTATGTCACCCAGCAGCGCTCACCGCGCGATCGCCGCTCGGTCCGGGTGCGCCTCTCCGATGACGGCATGGATCTTTGCCGACGCTTGGCCGAGGTCTTCGATCGTCATAGTGTCCGTCTCGCGAGAGAAATGACCGAGCAGGAGTTGACGGAAGTCAACGCACGGCTGCACTGTCTCGAGGATTTCTGGTCCGATGTCGGATCGCACACCGCCGCACCGGTTCGCCGTTCCCGCACCGCCGCATAGGTCTCGCGCCTGGAAATACGGACAAGTCCGATCGCCGTCAGTGACCGGCGATATCCCGGCGATCATGTACGATGTCTGTGAGAATCGTTCCCATCTTTGACAGCGCTTTGCTTTCGATCTGACGAATCCGTTCCTTGCTTACACCGAAAGACTCGCCGATCTCTGCCAGGGTAGCCTTCTTGTCGGAGAGAAATCGCTGTTGGATGATTTCCTGCTCCCGCGGCGACAATTTGTCGAGCGCCTGATCGATCCATTTGCGCTGGGCCTGGCTTTGCTCGTGATCCAGAGCAATATCCTCCGGCGACGGGCCATCGGCAGTGAAAAAGTCCTGCAAGGTCGCGCCGTCATCCTCTCCGATCGGCGTGTTCAGCGATTGGTCGGGCCGTGATAGATGGGCCTCCATTTTCTCGACGTCGGTGACGTTGACGCCAAGTTCTTCGGCGAGCGCCTCACGATCGGTCGACGTAAACCCGTCCTGAGAAGCCTGCATCTTCGCGCGCGCGCGGCGCAGATTGAAGAATAGCCGGCGCTGGGTCGGCGTCGTCGCGACTCGAACAACGGAGGAATTGCGTAGAATGTAGTTTTGAATTGCCGCCACGATCCACCACGTCGCGTAGGTCGAAAAACGTACCAGGCGTTCAGGGTCGAACCGGTCGGCGGCATCGAGCAAACCAGAATTTCCTTCCTGAATCAGGTCATCGATCGGAAGTCCGCTGCCGCGAAAGCGCCAAGCGATCCTCACCACCAGACGGCCATGGCTAACCACGAGTTCATCCAGCGCCTTTTCATCGCCTTCCTCACGCCACCGCCGAGACAGGTCATACTCGTGCTCCCGCTCAAGTAGCGGCGCCTTCATCAAGGTGGAAATGAAACGCTGATTGCCGCGATCGGAGGAAGTCGATTTGGAAGCCATTGATTTTTTCACCCATTCGCTTCATTTCATCTGCGGACTGCTGGTGTGACCGCACGATTTAGTTTCGAGTCGCTACTATAACGGCACTCACGCGGGAACGCAAGAATAATATCGAGTCGCTAATATATTTAATGGCGTGCCATGGATTTCTCTGAGGGTAAGTGTTACGGGAGCTGCGTCGCAGAGCTGATTGATCGTATCAGCCGTACGACTCGGCAGCTCGAATTCGATGTCGGGCTAAATCCAGCGCAGTGGGAGGCATTGCGATTTCTCAGCCGCGCCAACCGGATTTCCCGGACCCCGGGCGGGCTGGCCCAGTTTCTGAACACGACACGGGGGACGGCGTCGCAGACGTTGATCGCCTTGGCATCCAAAGGCTACGTCCATAAGGTGCCTTGCGATACCGATCGACGGGTCACGTGTTTGGAATTGACGGACTCTGGCGAAGAGTTGTTGAAGGCCGATCCTCTTAAGAGAATCAACGAGTTGACGGCGGATCTTCCGAACAATCTCGAATCGTCGTTGGTCGACGGGCTCAACCGGTTGCTTGGCCGCCTCAATGCGAAACAAGGCTGCAAACAATTCGGAGTGTGCCGCACCTGTAGTTATTTGGAACGCGATCTCGATATCGTACCCGATGCCCCGCATCGCTGCGGCCTCACTGGCGATCCCTTGCGTCAGACGGATACCGCGCTCATCTGCGTCAATCACAAATCGCCCGAAAACGTCGCCGTCGAACGACACTGACGATCGTTTCCGGTATCACCGATTCGTTGGCGCAATTTTACTTGCCGCCTATAGGCGGCTGCGCTATGTCTCGCCGCTGACACAATAACGGGCCGGGCGCGTCAAAATTCCGTGCGCCACGGGAACCCGGCAAAGAACAGGGTGTGGAGAGCGTTCAGTGAGGCCTGCCAAACGCGGACAAAGTCGCGCTTACCGAACGAATAATTGGTTTTGGCATCCGCTCCCTATGGGGAGGCCGAGCGGCACCTTCCCACCGCCGTACGGCAGCATAGCGGCGTAGGTCCAAAGGGGCGCATGGAGTATTTCCTGCAGCAACTTATCAATGGCGTCACCCTGGGCATGATCTATGGGTTGATCGCCATCGGCTACACGATGGTCTACGGGATCATCGGAATGATCAATTTCGCGCACGGCGAGATCTACATGATCGGCGCCTTCTGCTCGATCATCATGTTCCTTCTGATCGGTATCGATGCTTGGTTGCCGTTGGCGCTGATCATCGTATTGCTGTTCTCGATGCTGTTTGCGTCGATTTACGGTTGGTCCTTGGAACGGGTGGCCTACCGGCCCCTGCGCGGGTCTCCGCGGTTGGCTGCCCTGATCTCCGCCATCGGTATGTCGATTTTTTTCCAGAATTACGTGCAGTTGTTGCAGGGCGCGCGGAACAAGCCGTTGCCGCCGGTATTCTCGGGCGGCTTCGCGATCGTTGAATCCGACACCGGGTTTGTCGTTCAGATGAGCTATTTGCAGGTCTTCATTATCGTGCTGACGGTTTGCCTGATGATCGCGTTCTCTTTGATGATCGCGCGATCGCCCTTGGGCAGGGCACAGCGGGCCTGCGAACAGGATCGCGGCATGGCGGCGCTGGTCGGCGTCAATGTCGACCGCACGATATCGTTGACCTTCGTCATGGGCGCCGGCTTGGCCGCGGTCGCCGGCATGATGGCTGTTCTCTATTGGGGCGTGATCGACTTCTTTATCGGGTTCCTGGCCGGCCTCAAGGCGTTCACGGCCGCGGTCCTCGGCGGTATCGGCTCGCTGCCGGGCGCCATGCTCGGGGGTCTGTTGATCGGTCTGATCGAAACGTTCTGGTCGGGCTATTTCACCGTCGAGTACAAAGACGTCGCTGCATTTGGTGTGCTGGTGCTGATTCTGATCTTCCGGCCGACCGGACTACTTGGCAAACCCGAGATGGAGAAGGTTTGAGCCATGGCCGAACTCGCTCTGCCCGGTCATCGGCGCTTTGATTCCGCGGCGGCGTTGAAGGAAGCGGGTCTCACCGCGTTTGTCATCTGCGCGTTGGCGTTTCCGCTCGTCGGCTTCCATATCAAGGACGTGCCCGGCGGCATGGAATTGGCCACCCGATTTGTCGATGTCCTCACGGCAGGCGTGTTCGGATTTCTCGGTCGATTGGCATTGATCGGCCTCCGCGAAAACCGCCCCTTCATGGTCCTCGTCGGCAGCGCCGTGGTTGCCGCGTATTTGGTCCTCATACTGCTATCCAAGTATTTCCTGGACCCGGAAGTGGCTGCCGGCTTGGCCAAGCTTCGACCCTTCAACGATCCAATCGTGGCGTGGATGATCGTCGTCGTCGCGGTAATATTCGCGATCCGCGCCTTATCGCGGCTAAACGACCGGCGCGGCGACAGCGAAAACATGGAAGAACGGCTCGATCATATCGGCGCCGCGGTTCAGCATTATGCGAAATACATTGGTCCGCTGATTTTTCTATTTGCCTTGGCGCTGCCATTCATGCCCTTCGCCGATCGCAGGGTGGTCGACATCGGCACGCTTGTGATGACTTACGTCATGTTGGGCTGGGGCCTGAATATCGTTGTTGGCCTCGCCGGTCTCCTCGATCTCGGGTATGTGGCGTTTTATGCCGTCGGCGCCTATAGCTTCGCGTTGCTGGCCCAGTATTTTGACTTTAATTTTTGGATATGCTTACCGCTGGCCGGTTTCTTTGCCGCGAGCTTCGGCGTTTTGTTGGGTTTTCCCGTCCTTCGGCTGCGTGGCGATTATCTGGCAATCGTGACGTTAGGATTCGGCGAAATCGTTCGCATCATTTTGCTCAATTGGTATGAATTCACCAACGGTCCGGATGGCATCTCCGGTATCCCGCGCCCGTCTCTTTTCGGTCTTACGTTTTCAAAAAAGGCGGCCGAGGGCGACGTCACATTCCACGAGTTTTTTGGCCTCACCTACAGCCCCATAGACCGGGTCATCTATCTCTATTACATCATCATCGCACTGGCGATGGTGGTGAATCTGTTTACCATCCGTATTCGCAGGCTGCCGATCGGTCGCGCTTGGGAGGCGCTTCGGGAAGACGAGATCGCATGCCGGTCCCTGGGCATCAATCCAACCAACACCAAGCTCACCGCGTTTGGCATCGGCGCCATGTTCGGCGGCTTTGCCGGTTCTTTCTTCGCCACGCGGCAGGGATTTATCAGCCCGGAAAGCTTCACGTTTATCGAATCGGCCGTGATCCTCGCGATCGTTGTGCTGGGCGGGATGGGTAGTCAATTGGGAGTCGTCGTTGCCGCCGTCGTATTGATCGGCATGCCGGAATTGTTTCGCGAGCTGCAGCAATATCGCATGTTGGCGTTTGGTGGTGGAATGGTGCTGATTATGCTGTGGCGACCAAGCGGATTGCTCGCCCACCGCGAACCCACGCTGCGACTTCATGGGCATGGGTCGCCCGGCGGTGGAGGCGGCCCGTGAGCGTGCCGGCGGCGGAAAGTGCCGGTTTGTCCGGGGACGGCAACATCTTGCTAGATGTCGAGCACTTGACCATGCGCTTCGGCGGCTTGGTGGCGATCGACGACGTTTCGTTCCGGGCCAAGGACCGGGAAATCACCGCGATAATCGGACCGAACGGTGCCGGCAAGACGACGGTGTTCAATTGCCTGACAGGGTTCTATCGGCCAACGGTGGGGCGTCTTTCGCTTCATCATCCGCAGCATGGACGTATCCTTCTCGAACAGAGCGAGGGATTCCGCATTTCGCAAAAGGCGGGTGTGGCGAGAACGTTCCAGAACATACGCCTGTTCTCGCAGATGACGGCTCTGGAGAACCTGGTCGTCGCGCAACACAACAAGCTGATGCGGGCTTCGGGCTACACCTTGTTGGGCCTATTTGGCCTGCCGGTGTACCGCAGCGCGGAGCACGACGCGGTCGAACTGGCGAAGTACTGGCTAGACCGCGTGCGACTGACCGACCGTGCCGACTGGAACGCCGGAAATTTACCCTATGGCGCGCAGCGACGGCTGGAGATCGCCCGTGCCATGTGTACCGAACCGGTCATGCTTTGTCTGGACGAACCGGCGGCCGGCCTGAATCCGCGGGAATCAGGCGAGCTGAACGAGCTGTTGATCTATATCCGTGATGAACATGAAATCGGCGTGCTGTTGATTGAGCACGATATGAGTGTGGTGATGGAAATCTCGGATCACATCGTTGTGCTCGATTATGGCAAGAAAATCTCCGATGGATCGCCGGAGCAAGTTCGGCATGATCCGAACGTCATTCGCGCCTATCTTGGCGAAGAAGAGGACAAGGAACTGCCCCCCGAGATCATGGCCAACATCACTCCGCCACCGCAGGATGAGGGCTAGAAGATGCTGTCCCTGTCCGGCATTCATACTTTCTACGGCAACATCGAGGCCCTTCGCGGCATCGACCTCGAGGTCAATGCCGGCGAGATCGTAACCCTGATCGGCGCCAACGGTGCTGGCAAGTCGACGACGCTGATGACGATTTGCGGAAACCCGCAAGCGCGGGAAGGCGCGGTTGTTTTCGAGGGCATAGAAATTACCCGCCGTCCGACCTTCGAAATTGTCCATATGGGCATTGCCCAGTCGCCCGAGGGACGGCGCATTTTTCCACGCATGACCGTACTCGAGAACCTCCAGATGGGCGCGCTGACCGCCGACTTGGAGCATTACGATTTCGATCTCGAGCGCGTGTTTAGCTTGTTTCCCATTCTCAGGGAGCGGCAAGGTCAGCGTGGCGGGACATTGTCGGGCGGCGAACAGCAAATGCTCGCCATCGGACGCGCCCTGATGAGCCGGCCGCGGCTTTTGCTGCTCGACGAGCCCTCGTTGGGTCTGGCGCCGCTCATCGTGAAACAAATTTTCCAGGTCATCGAAGAGGTAAACCGTGAGCAGGGCGTAACCGTGTTCCTGGTCGAGCAGAATGCCTTTCACGCGCTTCGCCTCGCCCACCGTGGCTATGTGATGGCGAATGGCAAAATCCTCATGACCGGGACCGGTAACGAATTGTTGGCCAACGACGAAGTCCGGTCGGCCTATCTCGAGGGCGGACATGCAAAAGTTTAGCTCGGGCAGGTAGCGGGATGGAAAGTCTTCTCGGCTCCTCGGTCACCGTTTTTGTCGGTCTAACGGTCATCCTGCTCGGTTTCGCCGCCTTCATGACAGGGCAGGGTCTTGCCCTGACCTGGCGGCCGATTTCGCAGGCATTTCCCTATTCGGCCCTGCTTGGTTTGGCCAATCGTTTTTTCGCCTATTCTTTGTTTGATGGCGAATTGCTTTCGATATCCGGATTCGTCGTATGTACGGCGGTGCTGACAGCGATTTGTCTGTTTGGCTACCGATTGACTCGGGTCCGCCAGATGGTGCGGCAATATCCTTGGTTGTACGTGCAATCGACGCCACTTTCATGGCGGAAGCGTGGTTGAGGGCGCGGCGATGTGTAGCGGGGACCGGTCCGTATCGGAGTCTTGCTGCGCGGTTGCTGCGTGCTACAATGACGTCAACCGCCTTAATCCTGCCTCTTGCACGGGGGCAGTCGGCTCGACCGGGTAATGTCGACCCGGTTTTTTTCCAACAGGGAGAAGTAATCCTATGGCTAGCTTTAAACTCACAATTCTTGCCGCGGCAGCGGCGACGGCTCTGGGCGCCGCGGCGGCCCAGGCCGACGTAGAAGTTGCGACCGCGGGGCCCATGACCGGTCAGTACGCGTCGTTCGGCGAGCAAATGCAGCGCGGCGCGGAAATGGCGGTCAATGACATCAATGCCGCCGGTGGCGTCAATGGCGAACAGCTTTCGTTGAGCATCGGTGACGATGCCTGCGACCCCAAGCAAGCGGTCGCGGTTGCCAACGACATGGTCGGCAAGGGCGTCGTCTTCATGGCCGGTCATTTCTGCTCCGGCTCTTCGATCCCCGCTTCGGCGGTCTATGCCGAGGAAGGCATCCTCCAGGTTTCTCCGGCCTCGACGAATCCTGCCTACACCGAGGATGCTGCCGAGAAAGGCTGGAACACGACGCTGCGCGTCTGTGGCCGTGACGACTACCAAGGCATTACCGCTGGCATGTACTTGGCCGACAAGTTCAAGGGCAAGAAAGTCGCCATCCTTCATGACAAGACCGCCTACGGCAAAGGCCTGGCCGACGAGACCAAGCTCAATCTGAACCGCAATGGTGTCAACGAGGCCATGTATGAGGCCTATACCGCCGGCGAAAAGGATTACTCGGCGCTCGTGACCAAGATGAAGGCCGCCAATATCGATGCAATCTATGTCGGCGGCTACCACACGGAGGCCGGTCTGATCATTCGGCAGGCCCATGAGCAAGGCTATAAGCCGCAGCTCGTTTCCGGCGATGCGCTGGTTACCGATGAGTACTGGAAGATTACCGGCGACGCCGGACACGGAACTCTGATGACCTTCCAGCCGGATCCGCGCGCCAAGGACGGAGCGCTCGCTGTCGTCGAACGGTTCCGGGCCGACAATTACGAGCCCGAGGGCTATACGCTCTACACCTATGCGGCGTTTCAGGTCTGGGCGGATGCCGCCACCGAGGCCGGGTCCTTTGACGCCGAAAAGATTGCCGAAGTGATGAAATCGGGTAAGACCTATGAGACCGTTATCGGTCCAATCACCTTTGACGAAAAGGGTGATGTCATGAACCCCGAATATGTCTGGTACATTTGGGAAAGCGGCAAATACAACCAGATGTAAATCGACTTATCTGGTCTAAATACGAAAGGCCCGGCGAGATTTCTCGCCGGGCCTTTTTCTATGACTTGTTGTGACGTCGAATTGGGTGCGAGAACCGGACCGTGTATTTCCGCCGCCCGTCCGACCAAACAAAAACTCGCTACTTTTTCCGGCGCCGCTTCGTCGTCCGCGGCTTCCGGCCGAGGCCAATCTTCTTGGCGAAGTTGGACCGCTGTTTGGCATAATTGGGGGCCACCATCGGATAGTCCGGGGGCAGTCCCCATTTTACCCGGTATTCCTCGGGCGTCAGGCCATAGGTAGTACGCAAGTGCCGCTTCAGCATTTTCAGCTTCTTGCCGTCCTCGAGGCAGATGACGAAGTCCGGCGTCACCGAGCGGCGGATCGGGACGGCCGGTTTCTGGCTTGATTGTCCCGTGCCATCGGACTGCCCATCCAGCGAAGCCAAGGAGCCATAGACCGATTTGATGACCTCGGGGATTTGCGTTGCGGGGACGACATTGTTGCCGAAATACGACGCGGCAACCTGCGCCGTCATTGTCAACAATTGCACACGCGCAGTGTTTTCTTCACTCATTTCTTAGCCATCCACATTCTTTTTAGTATCAGCGGCGCACTTTACACCGCCGGAGTGCAGTGTCAATAATACTTTGCGAGGTTCTTCTTTCTTACTCTATATATTCTTAGTGTATTCAAGATATTTGTGGTCCCGGTGATCTTCTGGAGATCTGCATTGGCCTGTTTGGCAAGAGAACCTAGCCCGCGCAACAAAAGACGGGGCGGCGGGAAAGATCGATATACTCGCCCTTTAAAGTTCTAATTCGGCTGATTTCTTGGGTTTTGGCTTGTCTGTCTTGGGGTCGGGCGCAGGCGATCAATACTCGTCATCTCGGGAAGCATTGCCGCGGTCGATTGGCCAAAGGGCATGGCAGAAGTAGTGTCTCGATGGCATTGCGCCGCGATATATGGTAAGTCCAATCGCGCTACCTTATGAACCCCGTCTTGACGGTGAGGACACTAGTTTCGGCCCATGACCACCGATATCATCGCAATCGCGTCCGATCATGCGGGCTACGGGCTGAAATGCGACATCGGCCATGAGCTGAGTTCGCTGGGCTATGAAGTCCTCGATCTCGGTGCGAATAGTGAAGACAGCGTCGATTACCCGGATTTTGCCGATGCGCTGGCGGCAGCAATACATGACGGTCGGGCGCGTCGGGGCGTTCTCGTTTGCGGCAGCGGCATCGGAATCAGCATGGCCGCCAATCGTCATCGCGGGATCCGTGCGGCACCCTGTTATACAGAGGAGGCAGCCCGCTTGGCGCGGCGGCACAATGACGCAAATGTGCTCGCACTTGGATCACGTTTCACCGATCTCGACACGGCCAAGCGCTGCCTGCGGGCGTTCCTTGAAACTGAATTTGAAGGCGGCCGTCATGCACGCCGAGTCGATAAGCTCGATTCAATTGCCGCGGCGGCGGCACCTGGTGACTAACGCCATGCTCCGTGAATCGGGGCGGGACCAAAAGGAGTGCGTTTGCAAATGGGCAAATCAGGCTGACCATTTGCGGCGTGGAATCGATTAAACCGGCATCGCCGGTCGCGTACGGAGAGGGAGAGGCATGCGCTGTCCTTTTTGCGGCAACGAAGATACGCAGGTCAAGGATTCGCGACCCACTGAAGATGGCGCAGCGATTCGTCGGAGACGGTTTTGTCCCGCATGCGGGTCGCGGTTCACGACATTCGAGCGGGTCCAGCTTCGAGACCTGGTAATCATCAAAAAGAATGGACAGCGCGCGCCGTTCGACCGCGACAAGCTTATTCGGTCTGTGCGCGTAGCATTGCGCAAACGGCCGGTCGATGACGAGCGGATCGAACGTATGGTGAATGGGATCGTTCGGCGCCTGGAAAGTTCCGGCGAAAACGAGATACCCTCTTCTGTTGTCGGCGAAATGATCATGGACGCTTTGGCCAATGTCGATCAGGTCGCCTATGTCCGTTTCGCATCGGTCTATCGCAATTTCCGCGAGGCCAAGGATTTCGAGGACTTCATCGGCAAGCTCGGCGGGGACGAATCCTAGAGTGTCGGATGCCGATTTCATGGAACTGGCGCTGCGGCTTGCCGCACGCGGTCTCGGTCGTGTATCACCGAATCCCGCTGTTGGCTGCGTCGTCGTTACCGGTCGGCGTATCGTCGGCCGCGGTTGGACTCAACCCACAGGCCGGCCGCATGCCGAGACCGAGGCGTTGGCCCGGGCGAGGGGCCAAGCCAGGGGCGCCACCGCCTATGTCACGCTGGAGCCGTGCGCCCACCACGGCCGCACCCCTCCTTGTGCCGAGGCATTGGTCGATGCCGGGATCGCCCGGGCCGTGGTCGCGGCCGAGGATCCCGATCCTCGTGTGGCGGGCGGGGGCGCCAATATGCTGCGCCAAGCTGGTATCCAAGTTGAAATGGGAGTGCGCCGCGAGGCTGCGGTCGATCTGAATGCCGGTTTTTTCAGCCGCATCGAACGGGGCCGGCCGATGGTAACATTGAAGGCCGCGACGACCCTCGACGGCAGAATCGCGGCCCAAACCGGCCAAAGCAAATGGATTACGGGCGAGCCGGCACGCCGCCGTGCCCATCACCTGCGGGCCGTCCACGACGCCATTCTGATCGGTAGCGAGACCGCGGTGACCGACAATCCGATGCTGACCTGCCGCCTTCCGGGATTGGAAGACCGCTCGCCGATCCGCATCGTCGTCGACCGGCGTCGCCGCATGGAGCCAAGTCTTGCTTTGGTCGAGAGTGCGTCGCGTGTGCCTACCTGGGTTTTTACCGCGCCTGGTGAGGAGACCGAATGGCACGCGCGGTTGGCGGAAGTCGGTGCGGAGGTCATTCCGCTGGCTGGTGCCGAAGACGATTCGGCGGTTGTCGATGGGGTGTTGTCGCTGCTCGCCAACCGGGGAATAACCCGTCTGCTCGTCGAAGGCGGCGCCGGTATTGCCACTGCTTTTGTGAAAGCTGGCGTGGTCGACGAATTGGCTTTGTTTCGCGCGCCCCGCATGTTCGGACAAGGCGGCCGGCCGATCGTTTCGGAACTCGCCCTCGCGGATATCGCCGATGCACCTACCTTCGAGCGGCGGGCTGTGGAAGTCGTGGGCAACGATATTCTGGAAACCTACCGCGCCCGCCACTAGGTTAGCCGGCATGTTCACAGGCATTGTCACCGATGTTGGCTGCGTACGTGCGGTCGACGGATTGGGGGAGGGCGGTCTCCGTCTCACCATCGAGACCGGCTACGAAACCGAGACCGTCGCCCTTGGCGCCTCGATCTCGTGCTCGGGCGTATGCCTGACCGTGGTCGACAAGGGACCGGACTGGTTCGTCGTCGATGCCTCCAACGAGACCCTAGCGCGTACTACGCTCGGGAACTGGACTGCCGGCTCTCGGGTCAATCTGGAACGTGCGTTGCGGTTGGGTGACGAAATGGGCGGTCATATTGTCAGCGGCCACGTCGACGGTGTCGCTGCCGTGGTTTCGATAGCACCCGACGGGACTAGCTGCCGCTATGTGTTTCAGGTTCACACCGGACTGGCGAAATACATTGCGGAGAAGGGCTCGGTTGCGATAGACGGCGTTTCACTGACGGTAAACGGTGTGACGGCCGACCGTTTCGACACCAATGTCATCCCCTTTACGCAAGAGCATACGACATTGGGAACATTGACCGAGGGGCAACCGGTGAACGTAGAAATCGACATGCTGGCGCGATACGTTGCCCGCCTGAGGGAGCAGTCGTGAACGAATCGGACCGAACATACCTATCGCCTATCGAAGAGATCATCGACGAAGCACGCAATGGCCGCATGATCATTCTCGTCGATGACGAGGCGCGCGAGAACGAAGGGGACCTGATTGTTCCGGCGCAAATGGCAACACCCGAGGCGATAAATTTCATGGCCAAATACGGGCGCGGCCTGATTTGCCTCGCGCTGACCCGAGACCGTGTCGAACATCTCGGCATTTCCTTGATGACGCACGATAATCTCTCGCGCCACCAGACCGCGTTTACCGTTTCGATCGAGGCCCGCGACGGGATAACGACCGGGATATCCGCCCCCGACCGTGCGCGGACCATCTCGATCGCGACCGACCCCAATAGTGGTCGCGAGGACATCGTGAGCCCGGGCCACGTATTTCCATTGGTCGCGCGCGATGGCGGTGTTCTCGTGCGCGCGGGGCACACCGAAGCATCGGTCGATATAGCGAGACTTGCCGGTCTGAGACCGGCGGCGGTGATTTGCGAGGTGATGAACGACGATGGGACCATGGCCCGGCTCCCTGACCTTGTCGGCTTCGCGGCACAACACAGCCTTAAGATTGCAACGATCGCGGATTTGATTGCGTATCGCCGGCGCAATGACCGCATCGTGGAACGGATCGCCGAACGCCCGTTCACCAGCCGGTATGGCGGCGAGTGGCGTATGATCGTCTACAAGAACACGGTCGCCTATGCGGAGCACCTGGCGCTTATCAAGGGCGAAATCGACGACGGTCAACCGACACTCGTTCGCATGCATGCCCTGAATGTGCTCGGCGATGTGCTTGGCGAGAGACGATCCGGCGCCGCCGACCTCCAGGCCTCGATGGAGATGATCGGCGAGAAGGGAAATGGGGTCGTGGTCGTCATCCGGGAACCTCGAGCGACCAGCCTTTCCGACCGCGTCGCTGGGAAGTCTGCGGCTGCGGGTGAGGGCGGAGACCGGGAGCTTCGCGACTACGGCGTGGGCGCACAGATTCTCCTGGATAGCGGTGTCCACGACATGATCTTGTTGACCAATTCCAACCGCACGGTCATTGGTCTCGAGGGCTACGGGTTGCGAATTGTCGAGCGGCGGCCGATCACGTCGCCGGAGGTGACCTCGTGAGCGATCGGACGAACATTCTCATCGTCGAATCACGCTTTTATGAAGACATCGCCGATGAGTTGGCGCGGGGCGCTGTCGCCGCCTTGGAACGGTCGGGCGCTACCCACGATCGTATTGCGGTGCCGGGCGCCTTCGAAATCCCAGCCGCCATCCGGATGGCCCACCTCAGTCGCGGCCCGATTTCTTACGATGGCTACGTTGCTCTGGGATGCGTCATCCGCGGGGAGACCAGCCATTATGACTACGTCTGCGGCGAGAGCGCACGGGGCCTTCAAGATCTCGCGGTTCGACATGGCCTCGCGATTGGCTATGGAATTCTGACCGTAGAGGACAGGGAACAGGCGTGGACGCGGGCATCGGTCGAAAAAATGGACAAGGGCGGAAGTGGCGCCACCGCCTGCCTCGACATGATCGCGCTCCGCCGCCGCCTTGGTGTCGAATGAACGTCCGACGAAACGAGGCAACAGTCGCCGGCGCACGCAGTATGGCCCGTCTGGCGGCGATTCAGGCGCTCTATCAACTCGATATGACCGATCTTTCGGTTGATAAGGTGGTCGGCGAATTCGCGCAGTACCGCCTCGGGGGTGACCTGGACGGCGCCCCGAGGGCGGATGCCGATCGTTCGTACTTCGATGAGCTGGTCCGTAATGCGTCGGCCGATTGTGCGGATCTTGACCGGATAATCGGTGACGTACTCGCGCCGGAATGGCCGCTTCATCGCCTTGACCGGGTACTCAAGGCGATGCTTCGCCTCGGCGGCTACGAGCTTCGCAACCGTCTCGATGTTCCGGCCCGCGTGGTGATTTCGGAGTATGTGGATATCGCGCGGTCGTTTTTTGACGGCAAGGAACTGGGACTTGTAAACGGCGTGCTTGATCGGATGGCTCGCACCCTGCGTCGGGAGGAATTTGAGGGCCAATGCGATGGCCGAGAATGATGGCAGCGACGAATTCGGACTGATCGCGCGGTACTTCGCCCCCTTGGCCGCGGAGTATTGGGGCGCGTTCAATTTACTCGACGATGCCGCTGTGCTCAGCGCCGATGCCGATGAAGAAGTGGTCATAACCACCGATGTCTTGGTCGAAGGCGTCCATTTCCGCCGCGAGGACAAAGCCGGCGGCGTGGCGCGTAAGGCGCTCCGCGTTAACCTATCGGATCTCGCCGCGATGGCGGCGCAGCCCGTGGCCTACACGTTGGGACTTGCGCTACCGCACAGCATATCCGAGGACTGGATAGCGGAGTTCGCCGCCGGGTTGGCCGTCGACCAGGAGATGTTCGAGCTGTCGCTGATCGGTGGCGACACGGTCGCGACACCGGGGCCGCTTACGATATCCATTACCGCATTTGGTACATGCCAACGGGGCCTGGCGGTTAAGCGGAACGGAGCTAGGACAGACGACCGGATTTACGTTTCAGGAACCATCGGTGACGCCGCCCTCGGTCTCCGCGCGCTTCGGGCTGGCATGGCTGCCGACAATCCCGACGTCGCACCGCTGATCGACCGTTATTTGCTACCCCGGCCGCGAGTGGCCCTCGGCCTTCACCTCGCCGGCATGGTCCATGCCATGATCGACGTTTCCGATGGCTTGGTTGCCGATCTCCGGCACGTGGCCAGCGCGTCGGGCGTCGGCGCGGAGATCTGGCTGGACCGCGTTCCGGTTTCCGCTGCCGCGAAGCGGCAAATCGCCGCCGATGACGGCTTGACTCGGCTCGCGATCACCGGCGGTGACGATTATGAGCTGCTGTTTGCGGCACCCGAATCGGAAACCAGCGGGATACTTGGCATTGCCGAGAAGCTTGGAACCGCGATTACGGAAATCGGCTGTTTTTTGGCCGAACCCGAGGTCAAGGTTCGCGGCCACGACGGTCGGATGATCGAGATTGACGGCGGCGGATACCGGCATTTTTGAAGGCGATTTCGCCGTTCCAAACTGATTTGACCCCGTTGTTGCGTTGCAGCGAGGATTCTGGCATTTTCCGCGCGACTTTCTGACCGCCGCCGGTTGGGACCCCAATTGCAAAACGGGGCGCGCCGCGCGGCTCCTGTGTTTGGACATCGACCAAGGACCTCAAAAAATGGTGTTTCTCTATATTCTGGTGATCCTCTGCGGGCTCCTGGCCCTTGGCTATGGCTGGTGGGCGAGCAGGAGCGTTCTGTCTGCCGATGCCGGTTCCGAGCGTATGCAGGAAATTGCCGCCGCCATTCAAGAAGGCGCGCGCGCCTATCTGAACCGGCAATACATGACCATCGGTATTGTCGGTATCATCGTCTGTCTCATCTTACTGGCATTCCTCGGATTCAACGTCGCGATCGGATTTGCGATCGGCGCGGTTCTCTCTGCCGCCGCCGGGTATATCGGCATGTATGTGTCGGTTCGCGCCAATGTGCGGACGGCGCATGCCGCCCGTAACGGCCTCGAACCGGCGCTCGACATTGCCTTCAAATCCGGGGCGATCACCGGCATGTTGGTGGTTGGCCTCGGATTGCTGGGGGTCGCGATTTACTACCTCATTCTTCTCGCCTTTGGGGTCGAAACCCGACGGTTGCTCGAAGCGCTGGTAGCGCTCAGCTTTGGCGCGTCGCTGATTTCGATTTTTGCCCGTCTCGGCGGCGGCATATTCACCAAGGGGGCCGATGTCGGAGCGGATCTCGTCGGCAAGATCGAAGCCGGCATTCCCGAAGACGACCCACGCAACGCCGCGGTCATCGCCGACAACGTTGGAGACAACGTCGGTGATTGCGCCGGCATGGCCGCTGATTTGTTCGAGACCTATGCCGTCACCGTTGTTGCGACCATGTTGCTCGCGGCCATTTTCTTCACCGGCGATGTCATGGCCGAGATGATGCTCTACCCACTGGTTATTGGCGCCGTATGTATCATCGCCTCGGTGGTTGCGACATTTGCCGTCCGTCTTGGTCCCAGCGAGAACATCATGGGGGCATTGTACAAGGGCTTTATCGTCAGCGCCGTTGTCTCAGCGATCCTCATCGCCATCATTACGCTGCCGTTCCTCGGTTTCGGAACCGAATATACGGCCGGGGGGGTCACATTTACGGGCTTCAATCTCCTCATTTGCTCGATTGCCGGCTTGGTCGTCACCGGCCTGATCGTGTGGATCACCGAGTACTATACCGGCACCAACCACCGACCGGTTAAGAGTGTCGCGGAATCGTCGAATACCGGGCACGCGACCAATATCATTCAGGGCTTGGCGGTATCGATGGAAGCGACCGCGCTACCGGTATTGGTGATTTCGGCCGGCATAATCGTCGCCTACGTCAACGCCGGGCTGTTCGGCCTGGCCGTGGCCGCGACGACGATGTTGGCGTTGGCCGGCATGGTCGTCGCCCTCGACGCCTATGGGCCGGTGACGGACAACGCCGGCGGCATTGCCGAAATGGCCGAGTTGCCGGAGGACGTGCGCAAGACAACCGACGCGCTCGATGCGGTCGGTAATACGACGAAGGCAGTGACAAAGGGTTACGCTATCGGATCCGCCGGGCTAGCGGCGTTGGTTCTCTTCGCCGCCTATACCGAGGACCTTCACCATTACTTCCCCACCGTTGAAGTCGATTTCACCTTGCAAAACCCCTTCGTCGTCATCGGTCTCTTCATTGGCGGCCTGCTGCCTTACCTGTTTGGCTCGATGGGAATGATGGCTGTCGGCCGTGCAGGGGGACAAGTGGTCGTCGAAGTGCGCCGTCAATTCAAGGAAATCCCCGGGATTATGGAAGGCACCGCGAAACCCGAATACGGTCGCGCTGTCGATCTGCTGACGAAGGCGGCAATCAAGGAAATGATCGTGCCTTCGTTGCTGCCGGTCCTGGCTCCGGTCATCGTCTACTTCGTGATCGCCGCCGCGGCCGGGCAGGGCGCGGCCTTTACGACCCTCGGCGCAATGTTGCTCGGAACCATCGTTACCGGACTTTTCGTGGCGATATCGATGACCTCCGGCGGCGGCGCCTGGGACAATGCCAAGAAATACATTGAGGACGGTCATTGCGGAGGAAAGGGATCGGAGGCCCATATGGCCGCCGTTACCGGCGATACGGTCGGTGACCCCTACAAGGACACGGCGGGGCCGGCCATCAACCCGATGATCAAGATTACCAACATCGTGGCGATTCTGCTGTTGGCGGTGCTGGCGTCGGTTTAGTGGCGCACGCGTCGCGCGACCAGCACGCGGGTGCCGCCGTCGGCACCGCCGACGCCTAAACGGGACGGAAACCGAAGAGGTTAGAGCGGGCTTTCGCCCGCGCTGCCGCCGGAGAAGAGACCCGGGCCGCCGATGAGCGCCTGCCACATTTGTTGCAGGAAGGTCAGCTGCTGGCCTTGGGTCGGAGTTTCGCGGTCGACAATATCGACCTCCTGACCGTCCTCGAGGTCCAACTGCTCGATGCTTGCAACCTGACCGACATCATCGAAGCGGATCATCACCACCTCACGTTCGGTGGCCTCTTCGGGGAAGAACCAGCTGCGTTCGCCGACCTGGCTGATGTAGTACCATGTATTCTTTTCGAAGGCGCCGACCGAAGACGGCGAACCGAGCATGTTCTTGACCTGGGCCTTGCTCTGGACACCCGGCTCGATCTGGGCGAGTTTATCGGGGTCCGGCTTGTTGCCGTGGTTGGAAACGCGGGTCGCACAGGCGCTCAGGGCGGCGATCAGAAAGAGCACCACCAGCCATCGCAGCGGATTTACCCACGTGTCAGACATAGTTCCGTGAAAACCTTGGTTATATCGCCGCAATTCAAACCGGAATCGCGTCGTCCCGGCCCACCACCGTGGACGAAAGATGGCACTGCTCCGTCCGGTGTGTCAACCGATGCCCGAGGGGAATTAGCCTGTGTTACCCGTGATCGGTAAATTGCGAACCGGCGGCGCCAACCGCAAAGCGGCTCGGATGCTTTACATGGCGGCGGTCGGTCAGGCGCGCCGGGGGACGTTCTATCGCTCCGGCGGTGTCCCGGACACCTTGGATGGCCGGTTCGACATGATCGCGCTGCATGTCTTCTTGATCCTCCATCGCCTCCGCAGCGCCCATGGGCGGGGCAAGCTCGTGGGTCAGGCTCTGTTCGATACCATGTTCGCGGACATGGACGAAAACCTCCGAGAACTGGGCGTCGGCGATTTGGCCGTCGGGCGAAGGGTGAAAACAATGGCGAAGGCGCTTTACGGGCGAATTGCAGCCTATCAGGCGGCGCTCGGCTCGCCACGGGCGGACGATTTGGCGGCGGCGCTGTCGCGCAATCTCTACCGCGGCATCGCGCCGGATGACGCCGTCGTTGCGATAATGGCCGATTATGTTCGTTTTCAGGCGGCACACCTTGCCGATCTCGGTGACGGTGACATACTTGACGGCAGCGCTGAATTCGCTCGGTTCCGTGACCTCGACGCGGATCCGGAAATCTAGTTGACCATGCCGAGCATCGTCCCTAATGTGCGCGCCGCTTCCGCCGAGCGGCAAGAATTGGACATCCCAGCAGGCACAGCCATGGCACCGACGCAAGATTCGCGGGCGCTCGAGTTTTCGCACGTCCTCGATCTATCCGGAATGACAGAAATCGCGACTTCCGCGCATCTGCGGGCGGAGCGGCGAGAATGCGCCGCCATCTCCGCGCGGCTCGGCTTGGAGGATATTCGGGCACTCGAGGCGGATATCACGGTGCGGAACGGCCCGGTCAAGGATGTTTTTCTGGTTTCCGGAAATCTCAGGGCCGAGGTCGTGCAAGAATGTGTCGTGACGCTCCAACCGGTGGATATGATCGTTGAGAGTGATTTCGAAACGGTCTATGCCCGCAATGGCGCGGAAGTTGAGGCCATGGGGGAATGCGGAGACGATACGGACCCGCCGGAATTGATTATCGAAGACCGCATCGACCTCGGCGAGGAAGTCGTACAACAGCTCGCTTGTGCCCTTGATCCGTACCCGCGGTCAGCCGGCGCGGAGGTTGATCCACGATGGATTGCCGATGCCGAAGATTCGACGAAATCCGGGCCTTTTGTGGCCCTCGAAGGGCTCCGCCGGAAAAATGACGATCGGTAACCTGCTTGCCGCAAGCGCGTAATTTGTCTAAGAGAACAACGCGTGTAGGCGGCCACGATGAAGAAAGTAAAAAGCTATGGCAGTTCCAAAGAAGAAGATTTCGAAGTCGCGTCGCGACATGCGGAGAGCCCACGATGCCTTGAAGCCCGGCGCTTACGCCGAGTGTGCAAATTGCGGGGAACTCAAGCGGCCGCACCATGTATGTGGTGCTTGCGGCCACTACGATGGTCGCGAGGTTGTGGAGATAGCGGGCGTCTGACCCGATTCCCCCGCTAAAGGTCGAACCCTTGACAGGGAAACTGACCATTGCCCTTGACGCGATGGGTGGCGATCATGCGCCTGAGGCGGTGATCAGGGGCGCGTTGATCGCGCGTAAGCGATTTCCGGATGTTGGCTTTATCCTGGTCGGTGACGAGGCACAAATCGTGCCGTTGCTGGACGAGCACAAAGTCCTGCGGGACGCGGTCGAAGTCCGTCATACCCTCGACGTGATTTCGCCTGAAGACAAACCGTCGGCCGCGCTCCGGGCGGGCAAACGATCAAGCATGCGACTCGCTATCGAGGAAGTGAAACTAGGCAACGCGGCCGGTGTCGTTTCGGGCGGGAACACCGGGGCATTGCTTGCCTTTACCAAGATTGTCTTGCGGGCGCTTCCGGGAATCGACCGCCCCGCCATGGCGGGGTTCGTCCCGACCCGCCGCGGCGAGAGCATTATGCTTGATCTTGGGGCGAACCTGACCTGCGATGCGGAGAACCTGGTCCAGTTCGCCATATTGGGAGAAGTCTTCGCTCGGACGGTCTTTGGGATCGAAAAGCCGACGGTTGGATTGCTCAATGTGGGAACCGAGGACCAAAAGGGCCATGAGGCGGTGCGCGACGCGGCAAGCGTCCTGCGCCAGTCGAATCTCCCAATTGGATTCCATGGTTTCGTCGAAGGCGTTGACATCGCCAGCGGCACGGTTGACGTCGTCGTAACCGATGGCTGGTCGGGAAATATTGCGATCAAGACTGCGGAAGGAACTGGTAAGCTGTTGAACGCATTCCTGCGCGAGGCGTTCAGGAGTTCCATCTTGGCTCGGATCGGATATTTATTTGCCAGCGGCGCATTCCGTAAATTGAGAAAGCGGATCGATCCCCGGCGTTACAACGGCGCCGTCTTTCTCGGCATCAACGGGATCGCGGTCAAAAGCCATGGCGGTTCCGACGCGTTTGGCTTCGCGACCGCCATTGGCGTCGCGGTCGACATGGCTCGGTACGGATTTGTCGAGCGTGCCATCGAAGATTTTGCAAGCCTGTTGCCGCCGGCAACGGGCGTTCGTGCGGCGACGGTGTGAGCATGTATCGTTCACTCATTTGCGGTGTCGGCGCCTATCTTCCGGAACGTGTCGTTACGAACGAGGAATTGGCCAAACGCGTGGATACGACGAACGAATGGATCGTCGAACGCACCGGAATTCGCCAGCGATGCATTGCGGCCGATGACGAGGTGACCTCGGATCTTGCGGTAGCGGCGGCCACACAGGCATTGCAACGCGCCGAGCTGGATATCGGCGACATCGATCTCATCGTGGTCGCGACCACGACCCCCGATCGCACCTTCCCGGCGACGGCCGCGGAGGTTCAGGCCAAGCTCGGCGCGACCTCCGGCGCGGCCTTCGATGTGCAGGCTGTTTGTGCGGGCTTTGTTTATGGCCTGGCCGTGGCCGATAATTTCGTTCGAGTCGGACAGTCGAAGCATGCCTTGGTTATTGGCGCCGAAACGTTTTCCCGGATTCTGGACTGGAACGACCGTAATACCTGTGTCCTGTTCGGTGACGGCGCCGGAGCAGTCGTTATCAAGGCACAAAAAACCAACGGCGACGCCCGGCAACGCGGGATCCTGTCGACCCACCTTCATACCGATGGCCGATATCGTGATCTGTTGGAGGTAAATGGCGGAGTTTCGCTCAATCAGCAAACCGGTCACGTCCGCATGGTCGGGCGCGAGGTGTTCCGCCATGCGGTGGAAAAATTGGCCAAAGTCGTGCACGAAGCACTGGAAGCCAACAACCTCACTCCGGCCGACGTCGACTGGCTGGTACCCCACCAAGCCAACAAACGTATTATCGACGGCACGGTCAGAAAGCTCAATCTATCGCCCGACAATGTCGTGACGACGGTCGACCGTCATGCCAATACGTCGGCGGCGTCGATTCCGTTGGCCCTGTCAGAGGCCGCCCATGACGGCCGGATCAAACAGGGTGATCTCGTCTTGATCGAGGCCATCGGCGGCGGGCTCTCGTGGGGGTCAAGTCTTATAAGATGGTAGATTCGCCATGTATCGGTAAATCCAGACTTCAATAAACTGCGCTAATTCGCTGCCATAAAAGAGTAATTTTAGTTGAGTTTCGTCTTGTCACCGCGGTGACGAGGGCCTACCCGGAGGAAATACCGATCCCAGGATTCGAACAAGAGCTTAAGAAGCGCCCATATCCCTTTGGAATTGACGGATTAATCCGATCAGAGTACGCTTCTAGCAGGGTCATCTAGGGGAGAGAGGGCGCCATGACCGGCAACACAGTCACGCGCGCGGACTTGAGTGAAGCTGTCTACCAAGAGGTTGGCCTGTCGCGGAACGATTCGGCTGAGCTGGTCGAATACGTGCTTGAGGAAATTGCGACGGCGCTGACCCGCGGCGAGGGGGTCAAGATCTCGTCGTTTGGCAGCTTTTCGGTACGCGAGAAGGGCGAACGCATGGGTCGCAACCCGAAGACCGGGGAAGAAGTGCCGATTCTGCCCCGTCGGGTTCTCGTGTTCCGGGCTTCGCACGTGCTGAAGGACCGGATCAATCAGGGCCAGGGAGCAAGCTCTGAACCGGTGGCGATATAGGGATGGGACAAATCGCGGAGAGTAGTGTCAGCAATCGACGCGACGGCAAATCGCCAGGCGCATTTCGGACCATCAGCGAAGTTGCTACGGTGCTCGATGTTCCCCAGCACGTATTGAGGTTCTGGGAGACCAAATTCGCCCAGGTCCGGCCGCTCAAACGCGGTGGTGGCCGGCGTTATTATAGACCCGAGGACGTCGACCTGCTGCGCCGCATTCGCGAGTTGCTATACACCGAGGGTTATACGATCAAGGGCGTGCAGCGGCTCTTGCGCGAGGGCGGGGTAAAAAGCGGGCCCAGAGTAGCCGGCCAACGGACCGGTCCCAACGTGCCGCCTCCGGTTCGGGAGGCGCGAAATCGCCCCGTCGAAGATGCCGGCCGCGACATCGATCCTAAGCTGCGTCGCGAGTTGAAGGCGCTTTTGAAGGAATTGGTCGAAGTTCGTAAATTGCTCCGCGCCGAAGAATAATCCACCTTCGCGATCGTATTGTCATCGTCACGGGCCCGCATTAGAGTGCGCATCGCGGGCGGTGCCCGTTGTTGAATGGTGGCCCGGAGAGTAGCGCAGTCTGGTAGCGCACCACACTGGGGGTGTGGGGGTCGTCGGTTCAAATCCGGCCTCTCCGACCATTCTATTTCAGTTCATTCATGGGCGAAGCGAGCGAGGTCGAATGTCGGCCTCGTTGCCGCCACTTCAGCCTATATTGAATCGAAGGGGACCACGTCGTGCGAAGGGCAGTCGCAAATCTCCGAAATCTTGGCGTGGTTGTTCTTTCGGCCTCGATTCTCCTCGGCTGCGGGATGGTGGGTGGTTCACCGAGCGATGCCTCCGTCGACGCGGTTGAGTCGGCATATATCATCCTCGTCCCGACGCCAACGGGTTCAACCGTGCCGCTCGTTCGCCTCATCGTCGACGCGAACGCTTCCTGTCCGGTCATTTCGATCGCGGATCGGAACGCCGCGACCACGGAACGCAAGAATCCGCACGCGGCGACCTTCCCAATCAAGGTATGCGAGGCGATCTATGAGTACGGTGTCGCCGGACGTGTTGGACAGAGCGGCCGCGCGCTCCCGATCGTCAAGCAGCGGCCGAGACACATCGTCATTTTCGGCGACACGGGTTGTTACGATGATGGCGGCCAAGATTGCGATCGGGCCGCGGCGTGGCCGTTTGGCGCCATGGCCGGATGGGCCGCCGGACGCCAGCCGGATCTATTGATCCATGTCGGCGATTACAATTATCGCGGCACGCCGGGCAGGGTCACGATCGATGGCGTGGCCCACTGGGTCTATGATGCGGGAGACGGCGTGCCGGCGAAGTATGGCTGCCGGCAGCCGGGCCCGTATATCAGCCAGAACGTATCGGGAAGCGACGATTGGGACAATTGGCCGGACTGGCGGGACGATTTCTTCGTGCCGGCCGCCGATCTCCTATCGGTGACACCGCTGGTCGCCTCGCGCGGCAATCATGAACTGTGCAGTCGGGCGGGTCCTGGGTGGTTTTATTTGCTCGGTCCCGGCTCCCCACTTATCGGAGGCGCGATGTCGGAACAAAGCTGCACGCCCGAGAGTGAAACGAGCCCTATTCGATTCGTCGAGCCTTATCGGATCGATCTGAGTGGTCTCGATCTCCTCATGGTCGACAGCGCCAATGCGTGCGATCAAGGGGTCCTGTACCGCGATCACTACACGGAGGAGTTCATCAAGGTGCAAAGTCTTGCCGATAAAGACCCGGCTTGGCTGGTCACGCACCGACCACTTTGGGGACTGCGCGGCGATGATCGTGGAAGCGACGCGGTCTCCGGCAAATTTCTCGTGATAAACCAAACCCTGCAGCGCGCTTTGAGTAGCGCCTCCGGCGGTCACCTTTCGGCTGAAATTGATCTCGTGCTAAGCGGGCATATCCACGTGTTTCAGGCGCTGACATTCGAAGATGATACGCGCCCGCCCCAAATTTTCGTCGGCAATGGCGGCATTGGCCTTCCGAAGCTCGAGCTGGCGCCGGATATGACCGCCGATGTCGACGGCGTGCGGGCGGCGGTCATGACTCGCGACCGTTTCGGTTTTCTCGAAATGTTGGTCGATGATGACGGGGCGTGGCACGGGCGGGTGATCAATCCGGTCGCCGAAAACGGGTTCGATATGCTCGCGGAATGCCAATCGGGACGTCCGCCTTCCGGTGCCGTCTGCATTCCCGGCGGCACCTAGCGTGAACTGCGTTCTTTCGAGTTGCGATTAGGCTGCATCGAATAGGTGCGTCACCAGCCGCCGGGCCAGCACGTTGGCGACACGGCGCCGGTAGTGACCGGGCGTGAAGGTCGTCTTCATCGCCATGACCTGGTCGCGAACAAGATCGTCGAGCGCTTCCAGAACCGTTTCGTCGAGTGCCCCACCACACAGCGCATCGGTGCCGTCGAGCGGGACAGGCCGTGGATTGGTCCCGGTGAAGGCGATACGGAGATCCTTGAGAATCGATTCGTCCCGCCGCAAGGCGACGGCGACACCCGCCACCGGGTATTCGATCGACCGCCGGATGCGGATCTTATCATAGGCCGATTTGTGGCCGGGGATGCGCTTGGCGCGCACCGCGGTGACGATCTCGCCCGCCCGAAGGCTGAGATAATTGCGACCGTCGCCGGTTGACCCGTCCTGTTTGGCATATCCGGTGTAAAGCTCTTTCAAGGGCAAGGTACGCATCCCTTCCGGACCCATGAGGTCGACCTCGGCATCAAGAACGAGGAAAGCGGGGGCGAGGTCGCCGCTGAAGGTCGCGAAGCACACGCCGCGGCTTTTCGGCGCGACATGGCACATGTCGCCGGTGGTCTTCAGGCAATGCCGATTGGCGGTCCGCCACCATTCGCTCTGATTGTAGAAAATGCACCGGGTATCGAGACAGATATTGCCGCCAACCGTACCCATCTCGCGGTGGGTGGGGCCGGCAATCGAATGCGCTGCCTGGGCAACGACCGGATAGTTCGACAAAACGTCTTCGTGATCGGCGAGCTCGCTCAGCCGGACCGATGCGCCCACGGCCAATTCATCATCAGCGGTCGAGATCGATCGCAAGGAATCGATCGCCATCATCTCGATCAGGACCGGTGGCGCCTCGATGCCGCGGCGAATGTTGACAACCAAATCGGTACCGCCGCCGAGAAGGCGCGCGTCCGGGTGCTGCGTCCGCGCCGCGACCGCTTCATCGATGGTGGTCGGCCGCAGAATTGTGAAATCGGGAAGGACGTCCATCAGCTATCGGCCGCGGTTGCGGCCTTGCGCTTGGCCGCGCGTTGCCGCTTTTCCAATGCCGCGAAAACCCGATCCGGCGTCACCGGCAGGTCCGTGAAACGCACGCCAATCGCGTCCGCGATGGCGTTGGTGAGCGCCGGGAGGAACCCGGCCAACGAGCCTTCTCCGGCCTCTTTCGCGCCAAAGGGTCCATGCGGGTCGTGCGCCTCGACGATTTGAACGTGAATCGGGGGCGAGTCCTGAATTGTCGGGACGCGGTAGTCGAGCATGTTGCCGGTGACGAGGAGCCCGTCGTAATAGCCGGTCTCCTCGCTCATCGCCTGGCCCATGCCCATCCACACCGAACCTTGGACTTGACCCTCGACGGTGAGCCGGTTAAGCGCTTTGCCGCAATCGTGCGCGACCCACACGTTGTCGACGGTCACTTGGCCGGTATCCTCATCGACCGAAACTTCGACGACCTGGGCGGCATAGCTGTAAGCCATCGTTCCGCCGATCGCCGCACCCCGGTATTTGCGCCCGCCGTGGGATTCCGGGATGGTGTTGTAGTTGCCCGTCACGGTGATCGTACCGATATCGCGCAGCGCTTCGGTTACCACATCGTCGAAATCGATCCCCGCATCCTGTTGTCCCGCCCGATAGACCTCGCCCAGGCATTCGATATCCTCGGGCTGGGCCTCGAGCTTGCGTGCCGCCGCCTCGACCATGATCCGTTTGAGCTTCTCGGCGGCCTCGATCGCCGCGTTGCAGACCATGAAGGTCACCCGCGACGAATAGGACCCATTATCCTTCGGCGTCACCTCGCTGTCGGCGGCCACGATTCGGACCCGTGCCATGTCGAGTCCGAGGACATCGGCGACGGTCTGGACGAGCACGGTCGACGACCCCTGACCGATCTCGGCGGCGCCGGTGAGAAGCACGATCGAACCATCCCAGTCGAGCTTCAACTTGATGGTGGCGTGCGGCTCGCCGGTCCAATTGACGGGCTTGGACGCGCCGCTGATATAGTGGGAGCAAGCCATGCCCAGGCCCTTGCCCGGCGCCAATTTCCCTTTCCTCTTTTTCCACCCGCTGGCTTCCTCGACGCCATCGACGCATTCCGGCAGCCCATAGCTGTTGACCATCAGATCGTTGTCGGTGAAGGTCGGCGCCGTCAGGTAGTTGGCGCGCCGCACCGCCATCGGGTCGAGGCCCAGTTCGTCGGCCATCGAATCGAGCAGGCTCTCGAAAGCGAACCGGATATTGACCGTGCCATGGCCGCGGAACGCGCCGCACGGCGGCGTGTTGGTCAGGACGCGCTTGCCGACGTACTTGACATTGTGAAGGTCATAGATCGCGTAGAGCATCGAACCGGAATAGAGGATGGTGACGATGCCGTAGCCGCTGTGGGCGCCGCCACGCTGATAGGTCTCACAATCGACCGCGGTCACACGTCCCTCGCGGTTCATCCCCATTTTCAGGCGGATCTCGGTTTCCGGCCGGCCGCGGTGGGTGATGAATGTCTCCTCACGGTTGACCACGGTACGGACCCGGCCGCCGGTCTTGCGGGCCAACAGGGCGGTAATCAACTCGACGTTCAGAGTTTCGGTCCGACAGCCGAAGCCGCCTCCGATATGGGGTTTGACGACGCGGATCTTGGATTTGTCCATATCGAGGGTGCGAGCCAGCATGAGATGGACGTAGAACGGCACCTGGGTACTGGCATAGACCGTCATGCGGTCCCGCGCCGCGTCATATTCGGCCCAGGCGGCGTGCATCTCCATCTGGTTCTGGCACACCTCGGCGCAATGGTAATTCTGTTCCCGCACGAGGTCGGCGTCGGCGAACCCGCCCTCGATATCGCCGAGCTCGAAAAATACGTCGCGCTCGATATTTCCGGGACGATGATCGTGAAGGTCGACCGCCTGTTCGGACAGAGCGTCGCGGACCGTATAATAGGCTGGCAGTTCCTTGACCTTCATATGGATCCGTCGAATCGCCTCGAGCGCGGCGGCGTCGTTATCGGCGGCGACGGCCGCCACCGGTTCGCCCTTGTAACGGACACGGTCCCGCGCCATCGGGTATTCGCTGCGTGCGATCGGCAGAACGCCGAATGTTTGGTCGCAATCGGCACCGGTCACGATGGCGCGAACGCCCGGCACCTTGGCTGCTTCCGAGATGTCGACTTCGAGGATTTCGGCGTGAGCGTATGGGCTGCGGAATATGCGGCCGGCCATCGTTTCGGGCTGGACAAAGTCGGCGGTATATTTGGCCCTGCCCGAGACTTTGTCGGGCCCGTCGACCATGGGAACATAGCCGCCGATCGACTTGACGGGAGCGACTTCGGTCATGGCCGATCTCCATCCGCGATAAGACCGGCGGCGTATTGCACCGCCTCGATAATTTTCACGTAACCGGTGCAGCGGCAAATGTTGCTACCCAACGCCTCACGGATTTCCGCCTCGCTCGGCGCCGCATTGTGGCGCAGCAATCCCTCCGAGGCCATGATGAGACCGGGCGTGCAATAGCCGCATTGGGCTCCCAGTTTTTCATGAAACCCGCGCTGGATCGCCGACAGACGCCCGCCATCGGCGAGTGCCTCGATGGTGTCGATCTTGGTTCCCTCGCAGGTCGCGGCGAGACGGAGGCACGAGAACACCGGGCGATCGTCGATCAAGACCGTGCAGGCACCGCATTCGCCGCCGTCGCAGCCGGTCTTCGTTCCCGTCAGGGCGACCTGCTCGCGCAAATAGTCGAGCAGCAGGACATTATCGCCGACGGCGTCGGCGCGCGGTCGGCCGTTGAGCGTAATATTTAGGATTCTGACCATTGTTCGGTGACTCTTGGACCGTAACCGGTGTCGTTACCTTGATCCAGGTCAGGTCCGGTTCCTTTCCACAATTTCGGCCATGATGGTCACCGCAAGGGCGCCGATCAACGGTTTTGTGGGCGGATGCAGCTAATTGACGATTTATCGCGCCTGATTGGCATCGTAAAGGCGAGTCAACCCTCGATCATCACGGCGGCGGAGCCGGAGCTGTTCGGCGGCATGATGTCGTTTTCGTTGGTGACCGGTCGCGGCCCCAATGCCACCACAATCTTTGATGGGTGCTGCGGTGGAGTATGCCGGGCCTTTTATTCTACCGTAAATTGGCATAAACTCTGTGGCGAAATCGGACGCGAGCGTGGGTCGAATGCGTCCGCGAGTTCTCGCCCAAGAACGACCGTCGAACATGATCCAAGGCGGCCAAGTTGGGTGTAGATTGGGGGCATAATGCTGTTTGGGGAGAACTTTTTAGCGGCGACATGACGGGACGATGTTCAGGCTTGCTGGAACGGCGGCGCTGATCATTGTCATTTTCCTACTGATTGCCGAGATCGCTGCTGCCATCGTTTTTGAATTCGGTTTGGTACCGGTCAAGTATCGCCCGGTAATTTGGGCGACGCGCGCCGATGTGCCGCCCGCCGATTCGTGGCGCACAGAAAATCATCCTTGGGGCGCATGGCACAAAGCCGATGCCCAAGGTAGCGATCGACGATCCTGTTATTCGGTCGTCTATGCGTCGAATGAAGTTGGCGCCCGCGACGATTCCTGGAACCTACCGAGGCATGGAATTCCAACCGTATTCGGCCTCGGCGATTCTTTTCTGGAAGGCTACGGCGTGGTGCAGGAAGACCGGTTCGACACCATCGTCGAAAGCCAAGGCTTCGATTTCTTGAATTTTGGCGCCGCGGGCCATGTCGGACCGGTCCAATACTATCTCATATACGAGCACTTCGCCGACACGTACGACCATGATGCGGTCGTCATTTTCTTCTTGCCCGACAATGATTACAGCGACAACGACCCGGAGGTTTGGGAGGCCAAAAGAAACTCTTACGCATACCGCTATCGGCCTTATTTTCGTGCCTCCGGCGATGGGAAATATGAGGTTTTCCATCCGGTCGACGAGCCACCGGGCGAAATCACGTTCCGGGACTGGCAATACAAAGACCTCGGGATCTTCCAGTTTATCGCGAATTTCGGACGCGATTTCACCTACACCTACGGCGCCGTGATGTACGCCATGACACTGCTGGAAGAGCGCGAATTCGACGAGTCGGGTTTTTCCGGCTATTACGACGCCGAACCGCACCAGCTCCAAGCAGCACACCATTTTCTTGGGCGAATCGCCAAGCGGGCAGCCGCCCGCAACGGTATGCCGGTGATCATATTTTCGATTCCGACGACACGGGATTTTCGCCGGGCGGCGATCGAAACCGATGAGGCTTCATCGAGCCGAATGTTGCGCTCGCTGGCGGCCGACAATCCGAACGTATATTTCATTGATGGCCTGACGGCGATGACGGCCGTCGAACCGGACACGGATCGGTATTTTCTTCCCTGCGACGGACATTGGTCCAAGGCCGGCCACGAAATTGTCGGCCAGGTCGTCGCCAACGCCCTGTCTGCGGCACTCCAGCCGGCAATGGTCGCCGAGTAAGCGTCGCACAAAGGCCCTTGGCTCGCCTCGGTGGAGCTGGGCAGCCACCATGTTTGCGGCCACAACGGTTTGGGATAGTCTGTGGCCATGAACGGTCTTCGACGTATTCCCGTCGTGATTTTGTTGACGATATTGTTTTTCCCGCCGTTCGATGCGGCGGCGGAAGGCGACGCCGAGGCCGGCCGCAAGCTGGCGGCTCAACACTGCACGCGATGCCACGTCGTCGGCGACATCAACCCGTACGGCGGAATCGACAGCACGCCCTCTTTCCGGTTGTTGGTCGGAATGGCCGACTACGATGAGCGATTTGGGACCTTCTATGCGCGCCGACCGCACCCGGTGTTCGTTCGCATCGAGGAAATTGACAACGAGCAAGGTTCTACGCTGGGCGCCGCGGCCTTCACGATTTCCGTGACTGACATCGAAGATCTGCTCGCCTTTGTCGAACGGCTACAAAGCGAGCAGTAGGCGCTGCCTGGCGGGGCCGTTTGATACGGTCCGGGCCGGCCCTACCGGTCCAGCGCCGCACGCCCCCTCTCCGTCAAGCGGCAAACCAACCAGTCGGGCTTGATCGGGTTCGAGAACCAAGGTTCCGCGTAGCCGCGTTCGATCGCGCTACGAATCATTCGTGCATCATAGCGCTGCCCTTTATCATCGAATAACGGCAACTTACCACCTGGTTCTTCAAGTCCCCTCTCAAGCCAACGGCGCTGTGGCGTCGTCAACCGGACACGTACTTGCTCGCGCGCCGATTCGGCACGCAACGCTACCTCAACCATGACCTTCTCCCATCACTGGGACACCCAAGGAGATGATAGACTAAAAAGTCAATTTTGCCAAATGCGTGGAGGCAATTTTCAAAGGAAAAGGTTAATGAATCTGTGCACCGTTTACATGACAGTCGGATCGCTGGCCGAGGCGAAGTCGATCGCGGCCGACCTTGTCGGCGCACGGCTGGCGTCGGGGGTCAACCTGATCGACGGATGTCATTCCATTTATCGTTGGCAAGGTGAGATCAGAAATCGCGACGAGGTCGTCTTGCTGGCCCGCACGCGGCGCGATCTGGTCGATGCGCTGGTCGACCGCGCCACGGTACGCCACAGCTATCAATGCCCATGCATCATCGCGCTGCCGATCGAAAACGGGCACACCGATTACCTTGCCTGGGTCGAGGCGGAAACGCGGCCGCCCGGTGAATCGGATTAGGCTCCCTGTGAGGCCACCATGGCCTGATCGAGATCGTCGATGATGTCGGCCGCGGTCTCGATACCGATCGACAGCCGCACCACGTCGGGACCGGCCCCAGCGGCGATGCGTTGCGACTCCGCGAGTTGGCGATGCGTCGTCGACGCGGGATGAAGTATCAGGCTTCGCGTGTCGCCGACATTCGCCAGGTGCGAAAGGAGGTTGCAAGCCTCGACGACCTTGATCCCCGCGTCGTAGCCGCCCTTGACACCAAATGTAAAAACCGAGCCGGCGCCGGCTGGGAGATATTTCTTGGCAAGCTCGTAGTAAGGACTGCTCTTGAGCCCGGCATAGGAGACCCAGTCGACGGCATCGTGCGCCTCGAGAAATTCGGCGACCCGTTGAGCATTCTCGACATGACGCTGCATGCGCAATGGAAGCGTCTCGATCCCGGTCAATATCAGGAACGCGTTGGTCGGCGACAACGTCGGACCGAGATCACGCAGACCCACCGCGCGCGCCTTCATGGTGAAGCCGAAATCGCCAAATGTTTCGTGAAAGCGGAGGCCGTGATAGGCGGGATCGGGCTCGACCATCGCCTTGAACTTGTCGTTGGCGGCCCAATCGAAGCGACCGGATTCCACCACCGCGCCGCCCATCGATGTCCCGTGCCCACCGAGGAATTTGGTCATCGAGTGTACGATGAGATCGGCGCCCCATTCGAATGGCCGACAGAGAAATGGCGTGGCCATCGTGTTGTCCACGATCAAGGGCAGACCGGCCGCCCTGGCGACCGCGGCGACGGCCTCGATATCGACCACGATTCCGCCGGGATTGGCCAGGTTCTCGATGAATATCGCCTTGCTTTCCGGCTTGAGGGCGCGCCGAAAATTGTCGGGGTCGCGGGGATCGACGAGCGTGCTGTGCCAGCCGAATTTGCGGAAGGCGTGGGTGAACTGGGTAATTGACCCGCCATAGAGATTCCCCGATGCGACAAAGTGATCGCCGGTCTCCAGCAGCGTATGGAAAAGCAGCAGCTGGGCGGCATGTCCGGAAGCGACGGCGACGCATCCCCGTCCATCTTCGAGGCTGGCCACTCGTTCCTCGAGGGCGGAAACGGTCGGGTTGGTGAGACGGCTGTAGATGTAGCCGAACGTTTGGAGATTGAACAAAGAGGCGGCGTGATCGACGTCATCGAAGACATAGGCCGTGGTCTGGAAAATCGGCATGTTGCGGGCGCCGGTCACCGGTTCCGGCGGCGTGCCTGCGTGCACGGACCGGGTCTCGAAACCGAACTTGGAAGTGTTGTCGGTCATGCCAATCGCACCTTGCGACGTTTGCTGGTGATGATGCCCGAATTGATCCCGCTCCAACTCAGCTCGCCGTGGAGACGCCCGTATTCGATCTTCGGGCAGCGGTTCATGATCACGGTGACGCCGGCCTTTTCGGCGCGCTCCGCCGCCTCGTCATTGCGCACACCGAGCTGCATCCAGACCACCTTGGCGCCGATCTCGATCGCGTCGTCGGTTATCGGCCCGGCGGCGGCGGAATTGCGAAAGATGTCGACCATGTCGACCGGACCGGGAATATCCTTCAACGCGGCATATACCGGTTCGTCGAGAATTTCCTGGCCGGCCGCTTTGGGATTGACCGGTATGACGCGAAAGCCCTTGGTTTGTAGATATTTCATGGCGAAATAACTCGGCCGGTTCCAGTCCGGGCTGGCGCCGACCATGGCGATCGTTTGCACTTTGGCCAAGACCTCGCGCAGGGCCGCGTCCTCATAGCTGTCATGACCGCTCATAGGGAACGATACCCTCGTGCCAACTCTTCCAGTGCCGATCGAACTTCCTCCATGACTGCGGACCAATCGCCAAACTGTTCTTGCCGGAATAGGCGCATGGTGGGATACCATGGACTATCGGCACGATCCACCAGCCACCGCCAATCCGCCTCGCGGCTCAGCAACGTCCACACCGGACAACCGATGGCGCCGGCCAGGTGCGCGGTGACCGTATCGACCGTTATGAGGAGGTCGAGACGATGGATCAACGCGGCGGTCGTGGCGAAATCGCCGACATCCTTGCCGAGATCGATGAGGTTGAGGCCGGGCGGCGGGTTTTGCAGATCCTTCCGGCCCGGGCCCGGCTCCTTCTGCAGAATGTATAACGACACCGACTTCACCGTTCCGAGCGGCGCCAGCGCGGCCAATTCGGTCGAACGGACACGATCGCGCGGTTGGCGAGGGTTGCCAGCCCATACCAGCCCGACCCTCATGCCAGGTTCACGGAGGCGGCTCGCCCATTCCTGGATCTGTGCCGTGTCGGCGCGCATATAGGGAACCCCAGTGCCAACCGTTTCGAGGCGGGCGTCGATCAGGCGGCCCAGGCTGATGATGGGGGAATGGGTGTCGAAAGAGAGATTCTTTGTCGAGGTCACGACCTCGTCGACCCCATCAACCGTGCGCATGAGCTTTGCCAAGCGTTCGGGACATTCCACGATGACGCGGCCCATACGTTCGCGTGCCTGGGCAATGAAACGTGAAAACTGGATCGTGTCGCCGTAGCCTTGGTCATGGTAAAGCAATAGGGTCTGCGCCCGATCCGGCAATCCATCCCACCGCGGTTGCGGCAGGGAGCGAGGCTTCCCGCCCTCGGCCTGCCAACACCATTCATACTCATCCCAGCCGCGACCGTAGTCTCCGCTCATCAGCAGGGTGGTGGCACGGCTGAAGCGCGCTCCCGCATTGTCGGGATCGATGGCCACGGCTTGATCGAGGTGGCGGAGCGCGTCATCCATGCGGCCGCACAGGCGGTAGGAGTGCGCCAGATTGCGCAGGATTCGAACATCCTGCGGCGCGATCTTGCGCGCGTTTTCAAAACAGAGAGCCGACTCCTCTATTTCACCTAATTCACGAAGAATAACCCCTAAATTATTTATTATAGTAATTTTTTCAGGTTCAAGCTCTTGAGCCTTTCGGTAGGATTTCAACGCCGCCGCCTTGTCGCCAAGCGCCTGCTGTGCGCAACCCAAATTGAACCAGGCGTCGCCGGAATTCGGCGTCAACTCGACCGCGCGGGTCAAGGCCGTAACCGCCTCGTCGGCCTCTTTTGCGGCGAGCAGCGCGGCGCCGAGCGTATTGTGAATATCGCCGCGCTCTGGCGCGACGGTGACAGCGCGACGGGCCAGCGATACGGCGTCCGCGATTCTGTGGCGTTCGATGGCAATTTTCAACGCCGCCTCCAGGACCGCCAAATCGTTTGCGGCGGAGCTCAGGATATGCTGAAGACCGGCCTCGGCCACGCGGTCGCTACCGTCTCGATATGCGGCGATGGCTTCGGCGCGCAACGCGGCGCCTTTGTCTGCCCGCGTCGGAGTCGTTGCTGCGGTTCGACGCTTGGATATTACCGGAACTTTGCCGGAGATGACGGCGGGTGGTTTTCGCAAGGAGGGTGCCGTGCCGTACTCGGTTTACCGGTCCTTCCAGACCGGCTGACGCTTGGCAATAAACGCGTCAATCCCTTCGACGGCGTCGTCGGCCATCATGTTCTTCGCCATCACCGCCGCGGTGTAGGAATAGGCATCTTCGACCCCCATCTCGAGCTGACGGTAGAATGCTTCCTTGCCGATCCGCATCACCATCGCCGATTTGGAGGTGATCGCCCTGCACAATTCCGCGATCGAGGCATCCAACTCGCTGTCGTCGACAACACGATTGACGAGACCGAAACGCTCGGCTTCCCGAGCGGTAATTGGGGCGCCGGTAATCAGCATTTCCATCGCTCTCTTGCGTCCGACGTTCCGGCTGACCGCGACCATTGGTGTCGAGCAAAACAAGCCGATGTTCACGCCGGGTGTCGCTATCCGCACGGACTCTGTGGCGACGGCAAGGTCGCAGGTTCCGACCAGCTGACTTCCCGCCGCGGTCGCCGTTCCATGGACCCGGGCGATCACCGGTTGGGGAAGGCGAAGTATCGACATCATCAAGCGGCTGGACTTGGCAAACAACGCTTCATAATAGTCCATCGTCGGATGGGCCCGCATTTGCCGCATGTCATGCCCGGCACAAAATGCCGGGCCATTCGCGGCGAGGACGACGGCTCTCACCGACTCGTCGCTGGCGATGGCATCAAATTCGCCCTGCAGCGCATCGATCAACTCCTCGGAAAGGGCATTTCGCGCTTCCGGCCGATTGAGTGTCAACGTGCAGATGCCGTCTCGGTCAAGGCGGAGAAGCACCGGCGGATCAGTATTCATTTGTGCAAGTTCTGCCATCGTCGGTTCCTCGCATGAACACAGCCGTGTCCGCGGTCAACGGCCGTCCCATACTGTCAAAGTTTGGAGGTCATGAAAACCGACCTGTCGCGCCAGTCGATGATTTCATATGTCATCGAAACTGCCATGCCGACCGTGGCCGGACGCGAACCGATCGGCGCCGCTCACACCTTCGCTCTTGAGGCAGGCCAGTCCGTTCTTGAATTCCGCGCGCAGGGCCTGATCGACCGGTAGCGCGAAACTGCGATAGGCCGACGCCCGGTCGGCACGCACACACTCGGGAGGGAAGCGGGCAATTTCATGGGCCATTGCCTCCGCCGTGCTGCGCGATTCGCCGTTCGGGACGACTTTCTCGCAGAGCCCGATCCGGTAGCATTCCTCGGCCGGGACCTTACGCCCGGTCATGATAATCTCAAGCGCCCGTCCTTGGCCGATGATCCGTGGCAGCCGCACGGTGCCGCCGTCGATCAGCGGCACCCCCCAGCGCCGACAATAGACGCCGAAATAGGCGTCTTGTTCCATGACCCGGATGTCGCACCAAAGAGCCAGCTCCATGCCGCCGGCGACCGCCGGGCCTGCCACGGCGGCGATCACCGGTTTGCTCAGGTCGAGGCGCGACGGTCCCAGCGGCCCACGCGGAGGCGTGGATCCGTCGTCGGGAAAGCGCAATTCGCTAATGGGTTCGTCGATATTGTCCAGGGATGCGGCATATTTGAGATCCCAACCGGCGCAGAATGCGCCATGCGCTCCATGGAAAACGGCGACGCGCGATTCCGCATCGGCTTCGAAAGCGAGAAATGCATCGACCAATGCGTCCGCGGACTCGGGATCGACGGCATTCCGCGCTTCGGGCCGGTCATTGATGATGGTCGTGACAAATCCGTTTTTCTCGACATGAACGGTCATTGATTGCCTCCTGCTAGAGTGGGGTAGCGTTGCGGCCGGCCCGGCCTTTGTCCGTCTTGCTGTAGAATGCTTCGAGCAGCGGCCTCACGCGCTCGGCATCGGACATGCACGTATAACCGTTGATCGCCTCCAGCCTCAGTTGGTCGTCGAGCGAACGGCCGATCATGTCGAGAATGGTCGCTTTGGCAGAGCGCACGGCGACTTGATCGTTCCTTAGGATCTGGCGCGCAACGAGCTCGGCTTCCTCCATCAGCTTGCGGTGTGGAACCACACGCGAAACCAGGTTCACCTGCCGGGCTCGTTCGGCATCGATCGGCTCGGCGGTTAGAAGCATTTCCATCGCGAAACTCAGGCCGCAGGAATTGACCAGCCGCGGAATGCCGCCGTCGCCGTGATGGAAGCCGCGTCGCGCCTCGAAGGAGCCGAATTTTGCGTTTTCCGATGCGATCCGAATGTCGGCGGCGAGCGCGGTTTCGAATCCGCCCGACAGCGCCCAGCCATTGACCGCGGCGATGACCGGCTTCGCCATCCAGTGTAGGCCGCGGGTAAGCCCGCCCAGCCCGAGCGGGACCAGGTCGCGAATTGCGGTCGGGTCACAGCCCATGAGCGGCGGCACGAATTCCTTGAGATCGGCGCCGGCGCAAAAGGCATCGTCGCCGGCCCCGGTAATGATGGCGACATCGATGCCGTCGTCGCCGGCAATATCATCCCAAGCCGCGCATAGACGTTCATGAAGTTCGGGATTGATGGCGTTGAGGGCAGCCGGGCGATTGAGTGTGAGAAACGCAATGCGGTCTCGTTTTTCGAATAGGAGCACGGACATGACAGGTCTTTCGGTGAAATTGAGGTGATGGTAGCATGGGACCGTAATTTACCTTTACGTAAACGTCAATTCCTGCGCGATACCGAGGCCGTAGTTGATGAGACCAGTCGCCTTCCGGATGTTGATTCGTCGCCTTCGGCCTCCTGCTAGATTCCCGAAGGAACACCGATGAGCGAGCGTAGCGACCGCGTGGGCTTCTCGGCCGCCGATTTTCGCACATTGATCGACGGCAGCATCCCGCTCGCGGTCGCGATGGCGATCGAGGTGGTCTCGATCGGTCCCGGCACGGCATCACTCCGGCTGCCTCAGCGCGACCTCATCACGCGACCCGGCGCGACGGTAAGCGGTCCCTCGCTCATGGCGCTCGCCGATATCGCGATGTACGCCGCCATCCTCGGCCAAGACAGCGCGGCGCTGTCTGCGGTCACCAGCAATTTCAATATCGCCTTCCTCCGCGCGACGCAGGGCAGGGAGGTGACCGCCGAGGCCACCGTGGTTCGCATGGGCCGGCGTCTCGTCTTTCTTCAGGTTTATCTCTATGAGGAGGGGAGCCGCGATCCGGTCGCCCACGCAACCGGGACCTACGCCCGGCCGTCGACCTGATCCGGGCGCCACGATCGTCGCGGCCATGTATGCGAGGTATTATAATACCTCTACCGTAATTTGTTCATAAATAGGGCTTTTTCGGCATTGACAGGTGAGATTGCCGTGGCATACTCCGCGCCCGTCGACCGATCCAGCGCGGTCGCGGACAATCAGGCATATGATGGGACCGAGATGAAGACCTATTCCGCAAAGCCGGCGGACGTGGAAAAAAAGTGGCTCCTGGTCGACGCCGAGAACATGATACTCGGGCGTTTGGCCTCGGTCGTCGCATTCCGTCTGCGCGGCAAACACAAACCGTACTACACCCCGCATATCGACTGCGGCGACAACGTGATCGTCGTCAATGCCGAGAAGGTCGCCCTGACCGGCAACAAGGAGAGAGACGAAAAGATCTATTGGCACACGGGCTATCCGGGCGGCATCAAGGAAAGAACGCTCGCCAGCATTCGTGACGGAAAACATCCCGAGCGGCTTGTCCTCAAGGCCGTCCAGCGCATGTTGCCGCGTGGACCGCTGGGCAGCCAGCAATTCAAGAATTTGAGGGTCTATGTCGGCCCGGACCATCCGCACGAAGCGCAGCAACCGGAATCGCTCGATCTCGCCGCGATGAATCCAAAGAATTCAAGGAGCCGTTGACCATGGCCGACGAAAACGCAACTCTCGCCGACGTCATGCCGGAGCAGGTGGCACCGCCGCCGGAGCCGGCCGCGGTGCCGGAACCAAAGGTCGATGCCCAAGGGCGCGCCTATTCCACGGGTAAGCGAAAGGACGCGGTCGCCAGGGTTTGGATAAAGCCGGGCAGCGGTCGCATCTCGATCAACGGACGGGATATCGAGCAATATTTTGCCCGCCCGGTTCTGAGAATGATCATCAATCAGCCTTTTCAGGTCGCCGGGCGGACCGACCAGTACGACGTGACATGCACGGTTCGCGGCGGCGGCCTGTCCGGCCAGGCCGGGGCGGTACGTCACGGCATCAGTCGGGCGCTCACCTATTGCGAGCCGTCTCTGCGGCCGGTCCTCAAAAAAGGCGGGTTCCTGACCCGGGACGCCCGCGTTGTGGAGCGCAAGAAGTACGGCAAGCGCAAAGCGCGACGTAGCTTCCAGTTTTCCAAGCGTTAGAACGGCTGAGGCGCATTTGCCTCGTAACGAGGGCCCGCCGTTTGGCGGGCCCTTTGCATTTTGGGCCGTCCCTATGGACAGCCTTTCGACGGTCCGGACAATCTGATATGGAACAGCGGAAAAGGGGCGCGCCATGACCTCCAACAGGATGAAGACGGGTATTCTCGGCGCCAGCGGCTACACCGGCGCCGAATTGGTGCGTCTTCTCGCTCGTCATCCGTCATTCGAAATCGTCGCCATGACGGCCGACCGTCACGCCGGAAAGGATATCGGCGAGGTGTTTCCGCATCTTGGCGGGCTGGGGCTGCCGTCGCTGGTCTCGGTCGACGCGCCGGATTGGTCGGCGGTCGATGTCGCATTCTGTTGTCTTCCCCATGGCACCACGCAAGAGATCATCGCCGGCCTCCCCAAGGCCTTGAAAATCGTCGATCTGTCGGCGGATTTCAGGCTCACCGACGTAGAAACCTATGCGCAATGGTATGGGCACGCGCACCGCGCGCCAGAACTTCAGGCCGATGCGGTCTATGGGCTGACCGAATTGCGTCGAGATGAAATCCGCAATTCGCGGCTTGTGGCCAATCCCGGATGCTATCCGACATCCGCACAACTGCCGTTGGTGCCGCTTCTCGCCGCAGGACTGATCGATACGGACGACATCATTATCGACGCCAAATCGGGGGTGACGGGCGCCGGCCGTGCAGCCAAGGAAGGCACGCTGTTTGCCGAGGTCAGTGAGGGTATCCACGCCTACGGCGTCGCCAACCACCGCCATATGCCCGAGATCGAGCAGGAGCTGTCGGCGGCGGCGAGAACTTCCGTTACGGTGAACTTCACACCTCATTTAATGCCGATGAACCGCGGTATTCTGTCGACCATCTATGTCCGGCTCGGCGCCACCGTAACCGCCGACGATCTCCACGCCACTCTCGTCGGGCGCTATGTCGACGAGCCCTTCGTCCGCGTATTGCCGATCGGGGTGGCGCCCGCGACCCGCCATGTGCGTGGGTCCAACCATTGTCTGATCGGTGTGTTCGCCGATCGCGTGCCGGGCCGGGCGATCCTGATTTCCGCGATCGACAATTTGGTCAAAGGGGCTTCGGGTCAGGCGGTGCAGAACATGAACCTCATGTGCGGGTTGGACGAAACCACGGCTTTGGACCAGGAACCGCTTTTCCCTTAAGTCATGGCCGGATTGATACTACCGTTCAGCGGCGTCGAACCCGCCATCTCGGAGACCGCCTTCGTCGCCGATACGGCGACGATTATCGGCGACGTCGTGGTCGGAGAACGCAGCGGCCTCTGGTTCGGCGTCGTCGTTCGCGGCGATCTCAACAGCATTCGCATCGGCTGCAACACGAACCTGCAGGACGGCACGATCGTGCATGTCAATCACGACCGCTATGGCGACGGCGGCGATCCGACCACGATCGGAGACAACGTCACGATCGGGCACTTGGCGCTAATTCACGCCTGCACGATCGGCGACGGCGCCTTCATCGGCATGCGGGCGGTGGTCATGGACAAGGCCGTAGTCGAGACCGATGCCATGGTCGCGGCGGGAGCGGTGGTGACGCCGGGCAAGGTTGTGCGATCGGGGCAATTGTGGGCCGGCACGCCGGCCCGCCACGTCCGCGACCTGCGCGCCGACGAAATCGCCGATTTTTCCTACAATGCCAGCCATTACGCCGCTTTGGCGGAGGCCTATCTGGCGCAGCGCGTTGCGCGACCGGTTGGTTCGGATTAGCGCGGCGATATAGCCGCTGCCCCTTATTCGGCTTGCGGTTCGTCGGCCATCACCCGGACTTTTACGAATGAGCCGGGGGCGTCCTCGATCGGCTTCAGCTTGCCGTCTCCCGGTACCCGCGCCGGGACCTGCGCACCGCGGTTTTTCTTGAGCCATCGGATCCACTCGGGCCACCACGACCCGTCGTGATGCTTTGCGCCCTTGAGCCACGCATCCGGCGAGCCCGGAAGTTTGGCGTTGGTCCAATAGCCATATTTCTGCGCCGCCGGGGGATTGACGACGCCCGCGATATGGCCCGACCCCGACAACACGAACTTGACAGGTCCGGCGTAGATCTGGGTCGCGGCGTAGGTCGCTTCCCACGGCGCAATATGATCTTCCTGGGTTGAAAGCAGGAAGCTTGGCGTCTTGATCTCGTGCAGATCGATCGGTGTCCCGGCGAGCTCGATTCCGCCCGGTTCCCGTAACAGGTTTTTTTGGTACATGTTGCGCAGGTAGAAACTGTGCATGGCCGCCGGCATGCGGGTGGAATCGGCGTTCCAATAGAGGAGGTCGAACGGGAACGGGTCCTTGCCCATAAGGTAGTTATTGACGACGAAGGACCAGATCAGATCGTTGGCGCGCAGCATGTTGAACGTCGTCGCCATCGCGCTGCCGTCGAGGTAGCCCTTCTCGTCCATCCGCTGCTCGAGCGCCGCAATCTGTTCCTCGTCGATGAAGACCGTGAGTTCGCCCGAATCCGCGAAGTCGGTCAGAGTGACGAAATAGGTGGCGCTCTTGATCCGGTCGTCGCGTTTGCTTGTCATGTAGGCAAGAGTTGCGGCCAGAAGCGTTCCGCCGAGGCAATAGCCAATGACGTTGGCCTGTTTTTCGCCGGTTGCCTTCTCGATCGCGTCGAGCGCAGCCAGCGGTCCCTCGATCATGTAGTCTTCGAACGTCTTCTGGGCCAGTTGCTCGTCGGGGTTGACCCAGGAGATGCAGAAAACCGTCAGACCCTGCTCGACCGCCCACTTGATGAAGGAGTTCTTCGGTCGCAAATCCAGGATATAGAATTTGTTGATCCACGGCGGAATGATCAACAGCGGTGTCTTCGATACTTTTTCCGTGGTTGGCGTGTATTGGATCAACTGCATGAGGTCGTTCTGATAGACGACCTTGCCGGGCGTCGTCGCGATATTCTCGCCGACTTCGAAGGCGTCGAAATCAGTCATGCGAATGTGGAGCTGGCCCTTGCCGCGCTCCAGATCTTCGAGCAGATTGGACAGGCCCTTGAGCAGATTTTCACCGCGCGAATCGATGGTTTCCCTCAGCACCGCCGGATTGGTCATGACGAAATTGCTGGGCGCGAGGGCGTCGACGAATTGCCGCGTGTAGAAATCGACCTTCTTTCGAGTTTGATCGTCGAGTCCGTCGACATCGGCCACCGTCGACTGCATCCACCGGGCACTCAACAGATAGGACTGCTTGATGAAGTCGAACAATTGGTTCTCGGTCCAGGCGTCATCCTTGAACCGGCGATCCTCCATCGACGGCTCGGCGGTCGGCGCCGACTGCTGGCCGAGAAACCGGGCCGTGGTTGCTTGCCATAGCGTCAGATAATCGTTCCACAGCGACATTTGCGCTTCGACCAGCTTGGCCGGATTAGTGACCATCCGTGCCGTCATTTCCATGAAGGCGTTGCCGATGCTGAGCGGATCCCCCATGCCCGGAGCGAAACCATCCTTCGCCTGCCGGGTCAGGAAATCGTTGACCAGGCGCTGGCTTCGTTCGGCAATGTCGGCGATGATCGTCGCGCGATCCGCCAAGTTCCCCAATTCGTCATTATTCGCTTGTTGATCGACCATCGCGTAATCCTTTATGGTCCCGTCCCTATGTTCTCGATATACTTAGGATTTAGAGCCTTATCGGCAAACAAGGCGCGGACTCGCATGATTTGCGTTTTCGTTGACGCCGGGCCAAGTGTGAAGGACCGCAAAGCAATAGCCGGGCGAACCGGTCGATCTCAAAAATAACGGCGGAGCCAACATGTCGCGACACAAAATGCTGCACTGCAATATTATTGTCAAGCGCCGCGGCCCATGCCGGATCGCGGCGATTGCGATCGCAGCGATGGTGGCCAGTTGTGCTTGGTTCGAAGGCGACCCGCCACCCGCCGCCGAGGGTGATACCGATTATCCGAACCTGGCGGAGGTGCCGGAGCGTCCCGATTTGTCGACAATGACTGACTCGGCCGCGCTCGAAGAGGGCCTGCGGTCGGATCGCGCCAATGCGCGTTATAATGAGGCGCCACTGAAATCGTCGACGGCGGCCGGCGCTAAGCCGCCGCCGCCAACCCCGGTTCAGATCGCCAACGTGTCGGCGACGGAAACGATCGTCGAAACGCCCAATTTCGTAGAGACCGAAGTCGCAGTAACGGCGGCCGAGGTCCAAGCAACGGCACCCGTTCAGGGCACTGGGGCAACGGTTCAGGTGCCGGCGAATACGGCTGCGGTCGAACCCGGCCCGATGATCGCCGGTTCGGTTTCGCCGATTGTTACCGCGCCGCCGCCGCCGGCTCCGGTGCAGACCACGGAGACCTCGATCACGGCGCCGCCACCGGCTCCAGTGGCGATTGCGACACCAACCGCGCCGGCTGTCGGAACACCGACCGCGCCGGCGACGACGACGCAGACCGCGGCTATTCCCGCATCGCCGCCGATGCCGACGCAGACGCCATCGGCGGCGCCGGTATTGACCCTGACCCCGCCGCCGCCCAGTTCGGGCACTGCGTCGGTCGTTGTCTATCCAATCGATAGCCAAGGGGCACCGCCGTCCGGCGTTCCGTTGCCGGCGACGGTGATCTATTTCGGCAACAACTCGTCATCGGTCACGCCGTCCGAGATGGAGAAGATTCGCCAGATCGCACAAGCGCGCGCGGCGCGTCAGGCGCGGGTGCGCCTCATCGGCCACGCCAGCATGCGCACCGGCGATATGCGGTCTGTCGAACACGATCGTGCCAATTTGGAGATCTCGTGGTTGCGCGCCAATGCGGTCGCGGATGCGCTGCGGCGCCAAGGTGTCCCCATTGAGGTGATGGTTGTAACGGCGGTAGCCGACACGCAGCCCGTCTATATGGAAAATATGCCGGCCGGTGAGGCCGGCAACCGGCGGGTCGAAATTTATCTCGAATAGTCGCCTCTGGCGCGTTAGATATCCGACGTGACGGCATGACCGCGGCCGTCGCGTTGCGCACCTCATTGCATTTCCAGGCCCATGCAAAAGGAATTTTACCGGATCAAGCGTCTGCCCCCGTACGTTCTGGCGGAGGTCAACGCCATGAAGGCGGACGCAAGAGCAGCCGGTCGCGATATCATTGATTTCGGCATGGGCAATCCCGATCGACCGGCGCCCGCGCATGTGGTGGAGAAATTGGTCGAGACTGTGGCCGATCCGCGGACCCACCGCTATTCGACCTCACGCGGAATTGTCGGCCTCCGCCGCGCGTTGGCCGGCTACTATGCCCGCAGGTTCGGGGTCGATCTCGATCCCGAGCGCGAAGTTATCGTCAACATCGGTTCCAAGGAAGGTGTGGTAAATCTGGCGCAGGCGATCACCAGCCCGGGTGATGTCGTCATCGCGCCAAATCCGACCTATCCCATCCACACCTTCGGGTTCATGCTTGCGGGCGCGGCGATTCGCCATATTCCGCTGACCGACACGCATGACTATATGCGCGAACTGGAACGCGCCGTGCGCCATTCCGTGCCATCGCCGTTGGCGCTTCTGGTCAATTTCCCGGCCAACCCGACCGGACATCTGGCGAGCCTGGATTTTTACGGCGAGATCGTCGATTTTTGCCGGAAACACAGCATCTACATCATCTCCGACGTGGCCTACGCCGAACTCTACTATGACGTCGAACCGCCACCATCGATTCTGCAGGTGCCCGGCGCGAAGGATATCGCCGTCGAATTCAGCTCGTTGAGCAAGACCTATTCGATGCCGGGTTGGCGCGTCGGCTGCACGGTCGGCAATCGAGATGTCATCGCCGCCTTGGCCCGGGTAAAGTCTTATGTCGACTACGGTATTTTTGCGCCGATCCAAGTTGCCGCGACGGCGGCCCTCAACGGTCCGCAAGACTGTGTCGAGGACACCCGTGGGATGTATCGTCGACGGCGCGACGCATTGATCGAGGGACTCAGGTCGGCTGGCTGGGAGGTGCCATGTCCGCGTGCGACGATGTTCGCTTGGGTGCCGGTGCCGCCGCGATACGCCGATCATGGTTCAATGAACTTCGCCAAACGCCTGCTGAGTGAAGCCAATGTTGCGGTGTCGCCGGGAATTGGTTTCGGCGAATACGGTGAAGGGTATCTGCGTATCGCGCTCGTCGAGAACGAGCACCGTATTCGTCAGGCCGTTCGCAATATCAAGAGCTTCTTCAAAGATGGACACGGACCCGGCAGAGCCGGTCCCGAGGTCCTGGCGTCATGAGCACACCCTTCAAGATCGCCGTCGCGGGCCTGGGAACGGTCGGTGCCGCGGTCGTCGCCGCGGTTCAGCGGCATGGCGCTTTGTTCGAGGCGCGAAGCGGTCATGCCCTCGAAATCACCGCCGTTGCCGCCCGCGATCGCAATCGAAACCGCCCAATCGACATTTCACCCTATCCATGGTTCGACGATCCGGTGGCGATGGCGAAAGAGGCCGACGCCGATCTCGTGGTCGAGCTGATCGGCGGTGCCGATGGCGTTGCCAAGGCGATGATCGAGGCGGCCATCACTAGTGGCCGCCATGTCGTGACCGCCAACAAGGCGCTGCTCGCCCATCACGGCAACGATCTGGCCCACCGTGCCGATGCGGCCGGCGTCGCACTCGCGTTCGAGGCCGCCGTTGCCGGGGGCATACCGATCGTCAAGGCGATGAGGGAAGGTTTGGCGGCCAACAATTTGTCGCGGGTGTTCGGAATCCTGAACGGAACCTCGAACTATATCCTCTCGAATATGCGCGAGACCGGACGTGCCTTTGCCGAGGTGCTTGAGGAAGCGCAGCAGCTGGGCTACGCCGAGACGGATCCAAGTTTCGATGTCGACGGCGTCGACGCGGCGCACAAACTGGCACTTCTGACCAGCCTAGCCTTTGGTGCCGAAGTCAATTTTTCGGCGGTCCATGTCGAAGGCATACGTCATGTCTCGATCGATGACATCGAGTTCGCGGCCGAACTCGGTTACCGAATAAAATTGCTGGCGACGGCGCGGCTGACTCCTAATGGGGTCGAGCAGCGCGTTCACCCGTGCATGGTCGGGCTCGATTCGCCGGTCGCATATGTCGACGGCGTCTTCAATGCCATCGTAGCGGAAGGCGATCTCGTCGGCAGCACGGTCTACGAGGGCCGTGGTGCCGGTGGCGGCCCGACCTCGTCGGCAGTTGTGGCCGATCTTATCGATATTGCCCGCGGCCGCAGGGTGCCGGCATTCGCCGTGCCGGCAAACCGACTCAAGCCAATCCCGACGGCGCGCATGGAAGACCATGTCGGCCCCTATTACGTCCGCTTTACGGTCATCGATCAGCCCGGCGTGATCGCCGATATCGCGGCCACATTTCGCGACGAGAACGTATCCATGGAAGGTATGCTCCAGCGCGGTCGCAATCCCGGCGATGTGGTCAGCGTGGTGTTGACGACCCACGATACGCAGGAGGCATCCATGTCCCGTGCCCTGGATCGCATCGCCAGACTTGACAGCGTCGTCGAACCGCCGCGCATGATTCGAATAGAGCCTACGCTAGAGGGAGCGGACCCAGCATGAGCCACGACACCACGCCGATCGATCGGAATTTGGCCCTCGAGGCCGTGCGGGTGACCGAGGCGGCTGCCCTCGCGGCGTCGCGTCTGATGGGACGTGGCGACGAAATGGCCGCCGACCAGGCCGCCGTTGATGCGATGCGAAGGGCACTCAGCGTGCTGCAGATCGACGGCACCGTGGTGATCGGCGAAGGCGAGCGCGATGAGGCGCCGATGCTTTATATCGGCGAGAAAGTAGGCACCGGCAACGGTCCCAAGATCGACATTGCGCTGGATCCGCTGGAGGGGACGACGATCACCGCCAAGGGCGGGCCCAACGCGCTCGCCGTGATCGCGATGGCCGGCGACGGCGGTTTTCTCCATGCGCCGGATGTCTATATGGAAAAAATTGCTGTCGGCGGCGGACTGCCCGATGACCTCGTTGATATTGACGCCGAACCGGCGGAGAACCTCGATAACCTCGCCCGTGCGAAGGGTATCGAGGTGTCCGATGTGGTGGCTTGCATCCTCGATCGGCCGCGGCATGCCGAACTCATCGCCAAGGTGCGCGCGTCGGGTGCCCGCATCCAGCTGATCTCCGACGGCGACGTCAGCGGGGTTATCGCGACTTCAATGGCCGAAAGCGGCGTCGACATATATCTCGGTAGTGGTGGCGCCCCGGAGGGCGTGTTGGCGGCCGCGGCCTTGCGCTGCATCGGTGGGCAAATGCAGGCCCGTCTGATCTTTCGCAACAACGATGAGAAGGCGCGCGCCGCGCATTGGGGCCTCGAGGATTTGGACCGCAAATACAATCTGCTGGATCTGGCCTCGGGCGACGTGATGTTTGCCGCCACCGGCGTTACTGACGGTACCATGCTGCGCGGTGTCCGGAGGTCGAGCAATGGCGGCATGACCAATTCCATCGTCATGCGATCGTCGACGGGCACAGTACGGCAACTTTCCTCGCGGCACGACTTTACCCGCAAGACCGTCTATGCCGACGTCATCGGCTGACCGCGATGGCGGCTGGAAAATCGGAATGCGTACTCGGCGTTTCGCGGTCCTTTGGCGGCAAAGAGTGGCGTTCCCGGCTCGACGATGAGCGGCTGGCCCTGGCGCTGACGCAGCGGCTGTCGGTGCCTGAGATCGTCGGCCGCGTCCTGGCGGCGCGGGGCGTCGACGTGGAATCGGCGCGCGACTACCTAAACCCGACGCTCCGCGACCTGCTTCCCGATCCGTTGCGGTTCCGCGACATGGAAACCGCGGTGGAACGCGTGTTGCAGGCCCTGCAGCGTGGCGAGCAGGTGGCTGTTTTCGGCGATTACGACGTCGATGGCGCGACATCTTCGGCCTTGCTGAAGCGGTTCGCCGCCGCCATCGGCCTCGACCTCCGGATCTACATTCCCGACCGGCTGACCGAGGGCTACGGTCCGAATTTGCCGGCTTTGCTCGCCCTTCGGGAGGAGGGTATCGCTGTCGTGATCACGGTCGATTGCGGTATCACCGCCTTCGACGCTCTGGCCGGTGCCGCCGAGGCGGGGATCGATGTCATCGTGCTCGATCACCATGTCGCGGAGCCGAAACTGCCGGCGGCCGCCGCCGTGGTCAATCCAAACCGGCTCGACGAGGATGGCGGCCACGGCTACCTGGCGGCGGTCGGCGTAACGTTCCTGTTCATTGTCGCACTCAATCGCCGCCTGCGCGAGGCCGGCTGGTACGATGCGCGCCCAGAGCCCGATTTGCGGCGGTGGCTCGACTTGGTGGCCTTGGGCACGGTGTGCGATGTGGTACCGCTGCAGGGCCTGAACCGCGCCTTCGTGGCGCAGGGGCTCAAGGTGCTGGCGAAGCGGGGCAATATCGGGCTCTCCGCGCTGGCCGACGTGGGCCGAATCGACGAGGTGCCGGGGACGTTTCATGTCGGCTATATTCTGGGGCCGCGGATCAATGCCGGGGGACGGGTCGGGCAGGCCGATCTTGGCGCCCGACTGTTGATCTCCGACGACCCGGCCGAGGCGCGGGCGATCGCCGAGCGGCTCGACGTCTTCAATTCGGAGCGCCGCGCGATCGAGCAGCAGGTGTTGGAGGAGGCGGGTGCCTCGGCCGAGAGCACCTATGCGGCGGATCCTTGCATCCTCGTTGCCGCGACCGGGTGGCATCCCGGCGTGGTCGGTATTGTCGCCGGCCGCTTGCGCGAGCGCTTCAATCGCCCGGCTTGCGTGGTCGGAATCGATGACGGTATCGGACGCGGGTCGGGCCGCTCGGTGCGCGGTGTCGACCTCGGCGCGGCGATCATCGCCGCCGGTCAATCCGGCCTTCTGGTCAATGGGGGCGGGCACGCGATGGCGGCCGGGTTCACGGTGACCGCGAGCGGAGTCGAAAAGCTTCGCGCCTTTCTCAACGAGCGGGTCGGCGGGGAAATCGAAGCCAAAGGAATCGTCCCCTCGCTCGGCATCGATAGCGCGGTGACGACGCGGGGCGCTTCGCCCGGCTTGCTGGCGATATTGGCTCAGGCGGGTCCGTTTGGCGCCGGCAATCCGGAGCCGCGCTTTGTCGTGCCGGTGGCGCGCCTCGCCTTCGCCGACGTCGTCGGCCAGGACCACGTTCGCTGCACGCTGAGCGATGACAGCGGCGGCCAACTCAAGGGAATCGCCTTCCGCTCGGTGGGGACGGCGCTCGGCCAAGCGTTGCTCGACGCCCGCGGCGGCACGCTCCACGTCGCCGGCCACCTGCGCGCCGACACCTGGCAGGGCCGCGACGGGGTCCAGCTGATCATCGAGGACGCGGCCGAAACCGCCTGAGTCCCTCGATAGGGGTCGGCGATCGTATCAGGCGCGTTGATTTTCCGGGCGGAACCGATTAGACACTTTTCGCGCCCTTACGACCCCATCGTCTAGAGGCCTAGGACACCGGCCTTTCACGCCGGCAACGCGGGTTCGAGTCCCGCTGGGGTCGCCAACTCCGCCGCCATCGATCGATGTTCCGGTCGACCTATCCGCACCGAGCGATGCCTTTCGGCGCCAATCGGCAATCCGGTTCAAGGGCGTCCCGACGGCGTCATTTACAATCGCCAGCGATGCGTGTTTCATGCTCCGCGATGGAGAGCAAGCGTCGGCTTTCGCCGTGCGCGGAGGGTCGTTTTCCGAGCCGTCGAGGAATGCCCGGGGCGCGACAGGGGGCAAGAATTTGCTGAAAGCGATGCAAACTTACGTGCGTGGCGTGGATGCCATCAACCGGGTCGTTGGCCGCGCCGCCATGTATCTCATCTTCGCCATGATGGGCATCCTGCTGTACTCGACCATCACCAAGAATTTCTTCGTTCCCGCCCTGTGGACGCTCGAAATGGCCCAGTTCACGATGGTCGCCTATTACCTCTTGGGCGGCGGCTATTCGATGCAGCTCGATTCCCATGTCCGCATGGACCTGCTCTATGGGCGTTGGTCCGACCGGACCAAGGCCGCGGTCGATGCGGTAACCGTCCTGTTCCTGATCTTCTATCTCGTGTTCCTGCTCTATGGCGGTTATTCGAGCGCCGAATATGCCGTCAAATACGGAGAAACCAGCTATTCGTCGTGGTCGCCGCGGATGGCGCCGATCAAGATCATCATGACCGTCGCGGTCGCGCTCATGTTGCTGCAGGTCATTGCGACCCTTATCCGAAATGTGCGGTCCGCGATCGGGAAGCCGCTGCCATGAGTTACGAATTCATCGCGCTGACCATGTTCTCGACGATGATGGTCATGCTGCTGACCGGGCAGCGCGTGTTCGGCGCCATTGGCTTCGTGGCCGTTGCCGCCGCGCTCCTGCTGTGGGGCGACGGCGGATCGGAAATGGCGTTCAGCGCGGCCATGAAGCTGATGAAATGGTATCCGTTGCTGACCCTGCCGCTGTTCATCTATATGGGCTACATGCTGTCCGAGTCGGGGATCGCCGAGGACCTCTACCGGATGTTCCATGTCTGGATGGGCCCGCTCAACGGCGGCCTCGCCATCGGGACGATCGGTCTCATGGTCGCCATCTCGGCGATGAACGGGTTGAGCGTCGCCGGCATGGCGATCGGCGCGACGATCGCGCTGCCCGAACTTCTGCGTCGCGGCTACGACAAGATCATGGTGACGGGCGTTATTCAGGCGGGCAGTTCGCTGGGCATCCTGGTTCCGCCGAGCGTCGTGCTGGTCCTCTATGGCATGATCGCGCGGCAGCCCGTTGGCCAGCTGTGGCTCGCCGGTGCATTGCCGGGCCTGATGATGGCCGGCCTCTTCATTCTCTATATCGCGGTTCGGTGCAAGCTCCAGCCCGAGCTTGGACCGCCGCTGTCCGAGGAAGAGCGGAAGGAAATAACCTGGGGGGAGAAGTTTCGACTGCTCAAGGCTGGACTCACCCCGCTGTTCATTTTCTTCTCGATGACCGGTCTGTTTTTGATGGGCGTGACCAGCCTCGTCGAGAGTTCGGCCGTCGGTGCCATCGCCGCCACGGTTGCCGCGATCGCCAAAAGGCGACTGACCCGACATGTCTTGGAAGAAACCGTCCGCAAGACCTTGAGCATCTCCTGCATGTTCATGTGGATTATTCTGGCGGCGCTTTGCTTCGGCGCGGTATTCGATGGTCTCGGGGCGGCAAAAGCGATCGAATCGCTGTTTGTCGACCGGCTGGATCTCGGACCCTGGGAAATCCTCATCCTGATGCAGCTATCCTTCATCCTGATGGGCATGTTTCTCGACGATACGGCCATGCTCGTGATCGTCGCTCCGCTCTATGTACCGTTGGTCGGGCTGCTCGGCTTCGACCTGATCTGGTATGGCGTGCTCTACACGATTACCTGCCAGATCGCCTACATGACCCCGCCCTTCGGCTACAATCTATTCTTGATGCGGGCGATGGCTCCGCCAGAGGTCACGTTGGGTGATATCTATCGGTCGATCATTCCTTTCGTATTCGTCATGGCGATCGGTTTGGCGATTGTCATGATCTTTCCCGAGATAGCCCTGTGGCTGCCAAATCTGTACTATGGGAAATGAGACCGGAAAGTTGCAATCCGGCTTTGAGTCCCGATGCAAATTCGTGGCAAAGTCCGAAAGCAAGAACAGAGAGTACAGCGTTGGATCGGTGAGGCCAAAATTACGCCATTCGGTTGGAAGATAACCCACACACCATGAGAGGGAGACGTTGAATGACGAAGAGACGCGATTTTCTTAAGGGAGCCGGTGTAGCGACGGCCGGCGCGGTGGCCGCGTCGACGTTGAGCGCGCCTTATGTGAAGGCCCAAAGCCAGATCAAATGGCGCTTGCAGACCTATGCCGGTCCCGCGCTCGCCGAGCATGTCATCAAGCCTTCGATCGACGCGTTCAACAAGGCGGCCAACGGCGATATGGTCATCGAGCTGTTCTTCGCCGATCAACTCGTGCCGACGGGAGAATTGTTCCGGGCGATGCAGCGCGGAACCATCGATGCCGTCCAGAGCGATGACGATTCGATCGCGGCACCGGTCGACGTATCGGTGTTCGGCGGGTATTTCCCGTTCGCGACACGGTATTCGCTCGATGTGCCGGTACTGTTCCATCAATACGGATTGAAGGAGATTTGGGAAGAGGCCTATGGCGAGGTGGAAAACGTCACCTGGCTGAGCGCCGGTGCCTGGGACCCGTGCCACTTCAATACGGTCGATCCAATCCGCAGCTTGAAGGATCTGGAGGGCAAACGCGTATTCACGTTCCCGACCGCCGGAAAGTTTCTTCAGCGCTTCGGCGTCGTCCCGGTCACCCTGCCATGGGAGGATATCGAGGTCGCGGTTCAGACCGGTGAGCTGGACGGCATCGCGTGGTCCGGCATTACCGAGGACTACACGGTCGGCTGGGCGGATGTGACCAATTACTTCCTCACCAACAATATCTCCGGTGCCTGGGCCGGGTCCTATTTCGCGAATTCCGAAAAATGGGATGCGCTGCCTGAACATCTACAGGTGCTGTTCCGCCTTTGCATGGACAGCTCGCACTACTACCGGCAGCATTGGTATTGGGGTGGCGAGGCGCATCTCCGCACCCAGGGTACGAAATTGCAGCTGACCAGCATCCCCGATGACGAATGGCAGGTCGTCGAGGACGAGGCCCAGAAGTTCTGGGACGAGGTTGCGAAGGAAACCCCGAGGACCGCGAAAGTCATCAAGATTTTCAAGGAATATGCGGCGGTCATGAACAAAGCCGGCCCGCCATACCGCTGCATTTAGCGGTCGGGCTAGGCGGATAGTAGGCGACCTAACGATTCCGTGAGTCGCGGGCCGCTCGCCTTTTCCGATCGACGACAAGTGATATGTCGGTGTGATCGGGAAAGGGCGGGCGGCCATCCGCTGGTTCTTGGTATGCCTTCGGATTGTCGCCGCTAGGGCGCATAAGGCGCTGAAGCTGGGCAGGGCCGATCTCTCGAGTTGCGATGGAGACATGTGAGCCTTGATCGCCATCGACGATCGGCATGCGAAGTGGTGGATTCTGGCGGCGATGGGCGGCGTCATCGGTCTCATCCTGCTCGATGAGACCGTGGTCGGCGTCGCGCTGCCGACCATGCGCGGCGATCTCGGCATGTCGCTGGTCGTCGCCCATTGGGTCGTCAATTCCTATCTTCTGGTCTTCGCATGCTTCGCCGCGCTGGCCGGCAAGTTCGGCGACATCATCGGCCTCAAGATCCTCTTCCTCATCGGTGCGGCGACATTCGGCTTGGCCTCGCTGGTCTCGGGATTCGCCGGGAGTGGCGCATGGCTGGTGGCCGCCCGGTCCGTGCAGGGCCTTGGCGCCGCGGTCATTTTTCCCGCCTCAATGGCCATGATCACGATCGTCTTTCGGCCCGAGGAACGGGGCATGGCGCTGGGTATCTATGGCGCAATCGGAACCGTGTTCATGTCGCTTGGCCCATTCGTCGGCGGGCTGCTAACCGATACGCTTTCATGGCGCTGGATATTCTGGGTCAATCTTCCGATCGTAATCGTCGTCATGCTGGTCGTCCTGGCTGCATGGAAGAACCCGCCCCGCGAGGAGAAAGCCACGACGATCGACCGTGGCGGGCTTGTGACGTTGGTCGGCGGTCTCACGATGTTGGTGTTCGGCATCATGCAAGGGCCCGAATGGGGATGGTCGCAGCCGCTGATACTCGCCCTGCTCGCCGGTGGAGCGCTCTTGCTGTTTGTATTCGTCATTCACGAGCGGCGAGCGAAATCACCCCTGATCGAAGTCGACCTGTTTCGTAACGGCACGTTCACGGCGTGCAATTTCGGTGTCTTCTCGGGTCAGTTCAGCAAGATGGGCGTGATTATATTCGGCGCGCTGTACCTGCAGGAAGTATTGGATATGGATCCGTTGGTTGCTGGCCTCGCCCTGGTGGTGTCGGTGATCCCGAATCCGTTTCTTGCGCCGGTCGCGGGAAAGCTCGCCGACAAGTTCGGATCGCGCATTCTTTTGCTCGCCGCGATGGCCGTCTCGACGGTGGCCCTAATGTGGCTCGGGATCGCCGTGGCATGGAACGACTACGCGCCATTGGTCCCCGGTCTTGTTATCTGGGGCGGGACAATGGCGTTTCTCTTCGTCCCGTCTCAGCGCGCCGTGATGAACGCCGTGCCGAACGCCAAACAGGGCCAGGCCGGCGGCATTAACCTGACCGCCCAGTTGATGGGCGGCACGATCGGCATGGCGGTTTGCAGCACCGTGTTCGCGATGACTGGCGATTTCGGGGCCGTCTTCTTTGCCACTGCTTTGGTCATGCTGGCGTCGTTGGTGACGACGTGGCGTGCGGTCGAACGGACCCAACCCACGCCGTAACGAAGGCCCTGTCCAGAGCACTTTGTGTACTAGGCCGCGTACTCATAAACGCGAACCGCTGATCCCACTCAGGAAAATGCCCGCTTAGTCCCCGATCCAAGACAATTTCGTGCGGGCCGGAGCTCGGGGTATAATACCAAGTTGCACTGATATTAACCCATCTCTGGAGTGACCCCCAGGGGCTGGACACCAATCAGGCGGCTGGTTTGACCGCTCACCAGGCGCGGGCTGCGCCGTGGTGCCGACCCACCACAAGCGGCTCGCAACGACGTGAGCGGACAAAAGACCGCGGCCTGCGGTGGGGCAAATCGGTTCCCCGTGTGCGTTGCGGCGCTCGCCCGATGCTCGGCATCGCGCTTCACACCGCGCCTGCCCGGATGACCCGATTTGCTCCCATGAGATGAGTCAATATCAGTGCAATTTGGTATAAGTGCCTGGAACGGAACTCCACTTTGCGACCAACCACCGGCCGTTCAACGCAGGCGTCGCAGAGAAAGTCCTTTCTCCATGTCGATCCACGCCTATTTTTTTGGTTCATAGTCCCTTAGGTCTTCCGGTGCCTGAAGCAACGTGCCTTCATACTTTGGAAGATCATCATTGATTTGAAGCCAGGGAAGCTTGCTTTCATAGTTTACGTGGAACCTCGGTTCGAAATCGTAGGGATCTTCCAAAGAAGCGGCGTAAAGGTGCATCCCGCCCGAGTAATGATCCGCTTCAAATCCCATCGGGGAACCGCAGGTCTCGCAGAAGTGCCTCCTTACTCCTTTAGAACTTTCGAGGGTTTTCGGCGCCTCTCCCAACCATCTGAATTTCTTGACGGGCACGCCGAGCCACGCGACCACCGGTGCAGCACAATTGCGGCGGCAATCGTCGCAATGACAGTAGCAGGCCCATGTTACCTCGCCTTGATACTCCCAACGTGTTTTTCCGCACAGGCAGTGGCCTCGCTTTGTCATTCAGTCCCTCAGTTGATTCCACAGAGCAGCCGACACGCTGGTCTGAAGCCTCGGCTCCCTCGTTAATAAGTTAGTTGTTTCTCTTCGTAGCTCTTTTTCTTGGGTCTGGCGAGCGTGCTGTGCGCGGACTCCTCAAATAGCTCAAGCGCTCGACGCGCTCCGGCGGGCGGGGCTCGGCCGCATCGCTGTAACGGCATGCTGCTCGCCGACAGAGCGTACGACACGGATGCAATCAGAGGTCTCGTTCGGCGACGTGGAGCGTGGGCAAACATCCCGCCCAAACGAAACCGAAAAAACCCGATCTGCTTCAGCCCGCATCTTAATCGAGACCGCAACCACGTGGAGCGGTTCTTCAATCGCATCAAGCATTGCAGGTGGATCGCGACCCGCTACGCCAAGCTGGCGGAGAACTTCCTCGCCTTTATCAAACTCGCCGCAATCAGGCTGTCGCTACGCGCCTATGAGTTCACGTCCTAGGCTTCGATCGCGGAAACAGCGTCCGGGCCGCCGCGCACCGCGGCATCGAGGAACGCCTCCAGTTCGTCGACCGGCGTCCGACTGTCGAAGACATGGCGCCGCCCGGCGAGAATGCGATCGCGTATGTCCCGTCGGCGCTCAGGGGCGCGACCGAGTTGCGCGGCGATACGAACATAATCGTCCCGATCCCGCGCGACGGTGTCGGTGACCCCGGCCCAGTTCAGATAGGCATAGGTGATCCGATTGCGCCGGAACCGTCCCGGCAGGGTCACGATAGAAGCGCCAACCGCAATCGCTTCGAGGCTGGTTTGGCCGCCGCCGAAATGCAGGGGATCGAGAATGACGTCGGCGCGTCCCAGCAGCGCGATGAAACGGTCCCGCTTTTGGCGTGGCACAAACGACACCCGTTCAAAGGTTTCACCCATGTTCGACGCAAGGCGGCGGCAGAGGCGCTGGTGTCGGCTGTCGATACGATCGCGCATCAGGACAACGCGACCCGCGGGATCCTCGCGCAAAACCCCGGCCATCATGTCGTCGAACTCGGGATGCATCTTCGATACGGTCTGGAGACAGACATATAGGGTAGAATCCGGGTCCAGCCCGAGCTCTGCGCGCGTCGGCCCGTCGGTGGCGGGGCGGGGTAGGGTGTAGCAAATCGATGGCCGGCGAAGCCGGACCAATCTTTCGCTGTAATGATCCTCGGCACCTTCCGGCTCCATATCCACGGATGAGATGAAATAGTCCATGGTCGACAGGCCGGTCGTAACGGGATGACCCCAGGTGACGCACTGCACCGGCGCCAAACGCGCGAATCCAAGGAAATAGAGGTAAGCATCCATCCCGATACCCGCGAATATCAGGACATCCTGGGCGGCACTGGCGATCAATTGCTGGGCCGCGTTTAGGCCTTCGGGCAGAATGTGGACATGATCGGCGGTATCGCGGATGCGCGCATGCACCGGATCCGGGCCTTTGTCCGCCGTGAAGACCGACACCTCGAACTTTTCTCGCGACAGCCCGGCGACGATTCCTTCCAGCAGATTGCCCACGGTCTGGTCGTAGAGCAAACGAGAGACGAAACCGACCTTTATGCGCGACCCGGGCGCCGGCCTATTCGGCGGCTGGCAGTGAGGCGCGATACGATTGAGCATCGGCGTGGCACGTCTGAAAATGTCGCACAACTTGACCATGATCTCGCGGTCGTTCTCCCCTTGATAGGCCAAATGAGGAACGAGCCGGCCCACGGCGGGAAACGGATTGGGAATCGAAAACGGGGATTGGCTAATTCTTTCCAGTCTCTCCCACATTTCGGCGCGTGCGGCGTGCAAGACTTGCGGCGTGTCAGCCACCACCGGTAGCAGGGTCGCCCGCCGAAAGCGGATCGGGTCACTTGGTTGAAGCGCAAGGGCACGGTCGAACAAGGCCGCGGATTCGTCGATCGCACCGGTAGTCTCGCAAATCTGGCCAAGATAGACCAGGGCGGGAACCCGATTGGGGGCGATCGACAGGACTTTTCGACAAATCTCGGCCGCCTCGTCATAGCGGCTCGCGGCGGCGAGTTGCTCTGCCCGCTTCAGCGGACGGATTGGGGCGGCCATGCTTGGGGATTCCTATTCCGGGATTGATCGGTGTCGCACGGTATAAACAATGAGGGCTCGCGGTTGGCACGGTAGCGCAAACGCCGGGCCGAGGACAAGAATGGGTCGCGCGACACGGTGGCTCGCGGTCGCGCAGGCTATTTAGACGAAACAGCTCCCAACGTGGTGGTCAGATAGGAGATCGGTATTCGTCTTTCTTCGATCGTAAAACGATCGCCTTCAGGCATGTCTTCTCGATAGGCCACGATGACGTCGACCACTGCGCTATTTTCTTGGCTGGCAAGATAAGCTGGCCAATCGGGATAGCGCTCCAAGCACTCCGTAGCGATCCCCGCCGCGTGCGGGTCCGTGACCGCGCGTTCCGCCTTAATCAAATTTGTGTAGTCGTACAGGAATCCGAAGCGGAGCGCGTTTTCGCTCTTGTGATCGAGGGCGACGAAGAGCGCGCAATCTCTCATGCCCTCCTCGACAATTTCCTGATAGCGATCGACGATTTGGAACGGATGGCTCTGGCGATCGAACACATAGGCATCCTGGTTGGACTTGAGAAAGAGAACAGCGATTACGAGGCCAATCGAAATGGCTGCGAAATTTCGACCGATTGCCGGGAAGTTGCGGCGGCGTGTGGAAGGTAACGAGGACCCGACCAAGGTGCCAAGATCGGCTGCCGTCAGAACAATTGTGGCGACCGACAACGGCACCAGGACCGCGAGATATCGGGGCAGGAAGGCCTGGGTCGGGATTAAGGGATCAAAACCCTTGATGGCGATCCCGTTGATAAACGCGTAGCTGAGCAGGGTGTAGCCGAGCAATGCCTGGACCGAACCCAGGCGGCGCGCGCGCGACCAAATAGACCGCGCAGCCCAGTGCCGCGTAGAAGATATAGGCGACCGTTTCACCGCCCATGAATTTCGGCGCGTAGCGGTACTTCAAAAGGTCCAGCCAATTGAGCGTTAGATACTCATCGGGCAGCTGATTGGCGACGAACTTGATGACGCCGTTGTAGTGACCGTGAAGTGAGACGAGGCGACCATAGAAGTGGCCCTTGACGAATACGTAGAAGCTCCATTCCAGCGCAGCAAGAACGAGCAAGAGCCCGAGGAACCACAAGACGTCGCGACGTTCGCGGCGGATGCCCCACACGCCCAGCACGAGGGCCGGCAAGAAGAAAAGATTGGGCACCTTTGACAGATAGGCGGCGAAAAAAAACAGCGCCGACACCGTCCGATAGAGAGCGATTTTTTCGGCTTTTGCGTCGAAGCACATGGCGAGGAAAAAGAGCGCACCCATAATGTAGGCGCCGCTGAAAACGCCGGGCAGCAATTGCGCACCGTTTCGAATCATCAATGGATGGAGTATCAGGCCGATAACGGCGACCGCAGCGGGCCATATCCCGGTGACTCGGCGACAGATCAGGTAGAGAAAGACGACCTCGACCGCCGACATCAGATAGGCGGGGACGTAGTAGACCACGGGGTGCGTGCCGAACGCTTGTTGGACAAGATAGGTGACCAGATTGATGCCGAACCGCGCGCTGTGATGGTCGTTGCCCATTACGGCAAAGGACGTGTCGCTGGCACGCCTGGCGAGCCACCATTTGGCCAGCGCATCGCCGCCGGATTCGATCATTTCTGGCGTGATCAGCCGATAGCCGATCAGCAGGCAGATCAAGATCACAACGGTCCCGTAATCGCGAGCGGTAAGAGATTGGTTGGAAATGGAGAGCCTCGCCATTTTGGACGGTGATTATGGCAGCACGCCTATGTTGGCGAGACAAGCCTTTGAGTTCCGCCGATTCTGCGGCCGGGCCCAGCTCCCCAATCGATGGCCGAGCCGTCACGCATACCGGGCCAAATCGAAAACGCAGGCAAGTCGAGTCACCGACGAATTTCGGCCATGATCAGGCCGTTGTGCGGCCGGTGGCAGGGACCTCCCTGACCGCCAGCCATATCCGTTCCGGCGTTGCCGGCATATCGATGTGACGGACACCCAAGGGACGAAGCGCATCGACGACCGCATTGATCGTGGCAGGAAGGGCGCCGATACAGCCGGCCTCACCGCAGCCTTTGACACCAAGCGCATTGAGAGCCGTCGGCACGGGTCGAAAGCTCACATCGATGGCGGGAAGGTCGTCCGCCCGTGGCATGCAGTAATCCATGAACGAGCCCGACAGGAGCTGCCCGGTCGATCCGTCGTACGCGGTTCGCTCCAGCAACGCTTGTCCAATGCCCTGAACGACACCGCCGTGGATTTGACCGGTCACGATCAGCGGATTGAGCAAAGTGCCGAAATCGTCGACGACGGTGTATCGCAGAAGACGCGGCACGCCCGATTCCCGATCGATTTCGATCTCGGCAATATGGCAGCCGTTGGGATAGGTATTGGCTTGCCGTTCATAGGTCCCGATAGAGTCGAGGCCGGGTTCCATGTCCGCCGGTATCCGGCTCGGGTCGCGTGCCAGCGCGGCGAGGTCACGCAGGCCGATCGCAAGATCGGTCCCAACCACGCGGCATACGCCATCGACAAGCTCCACATCCGACGCGACGGTCTCGAAATGAAACGCGGCGATCTCCCTGGCCTTGCTTTCGACCGCCGCCGCTGCAAACAATGCATTGCCCCCGGTTTCCATTGAGCGCGAGCCGCCATGCCCGCCGCCGGTCGAAACAAGCCCGGTATCACCCTGCACAAAGCGGATGGCCTCGATTGGTATGCCCAGCCGGTCGTGGATGATCTGGGCATAGGTCGTCTCGTGCCCTTGGCCGTTGGACATGGTGCCCGCCAGCACAGCGACCCCGCCGTCTTCTTCGAACACAATTTCCTTTTTCTCGTTGGGCATGCCGAGCGTCGCTTCAAAATAGCACGCAATACCGATTCCCCGCATGCGGCCTGCCTGTGCCGACATCCGCCGCCGTTCGGGATAGCCGACGAGATCCGCCTCGTCGATTGCCCGATCGAGAACCTTCTCGAAATCGCCGCAATCGATCGTGCTGCCCATAGCGGTGGTATAGGGCATCTTGTCGGGGCTAACAAAATTTCGCCGCCGCAACTCGATCGGGTCGACCCCAAGTTCCATGGCCGCCATATCGACCAGCCGTTCGATGGCGTATGAGGCCTCGGGACGGCCGGCGCCGCGATAGGCGTCGACCGGGACGGTATTGGTGAATACGCCGCGCACATTGTAGTAGACCGCCGGGATGTCATAGACGCCGCCGAGGACCACGGCGACGGGTGAGGTCGGGATCGCCGCGCCGAATGTCGATACGTAGGCGCCGATATTCGCGATTGTCGAAATCCGCAGGGCGCCAAATCGGCCATCGGAGGCGATCGCCAATTCGGCCCGCATGACGTGATCGCGGCCCTGGGTGTCGCTGACAAAGCCTTCCGTTCGCTCGGCGATCCATTTGATTGGCCGTCCCAGCCGCCGCGCCGCCCACAGCACCAGGACCTGTTCCGGATAGACGAAGTTCTTGGTCCCGAAGCCTCCGCCGACATCCGGAGAAATCACTCGCAGCCGTTCGAGCGGGATTTTGAAGACATCCGACGCCAGCATGCGGCGAATACCGTGCCCGGACTGTCCCGCGTTGTAGAGGGTGAATGAATCGGAGTCATCGTCCCAGATACCAAGGCAGCCGCGCGGCTCGATCGGGTTGACGATGACGCGGCTGTTGACCAATTCGAGCGAAACCGTTCGCTTGGCGGTTTCGAACGCGGCGTCGGTTGCCTCGCGATCACCCTTCTCCCAGTCCAGGCACAGATTGGACGGAGCGCCGTCATAGATGCGCGGCGCGTCCTCCGCCATCGCCGAATCCGTCGCCACCACTGGTGGGAGCTCGGCATAGTCGACGGCGATTTGCTCGGCTGCGTCGCGGGCCGTTTCAAAAGAGTCGGCCAAGACCACGGCGACAGCTTCACCGACATGGCGGACACGACCCTGTGCCAAGGCTGGGCGCGGCGGGACGAAGTTGGGATTGCCGTCGCGGCATGTCACCGAACTGCCCGTCGGAATGACGCCGATGCCGTCGAGTTCGAGGTCTGCGCCGGTCAGGATGGCGGCGACACCCGCCAACCCGGCGGCCGCCGAATGGTCGATATCCCTGATTTCGGCATGGGCGTGGGGCGAGCGCAGCACATGAGCATAGAGTTGGCCATCGAAGTTGATGTCATCGAGGTATCGGCCCCGTCCGGTCAGGAAACGCTCGTCTTCGCGGCGAACGACCGATTGACCGATGCCGAATCGCTTTACGGACATGGAAGCTCCTGATTGCTTGAACCGGCGGCAATCGCTGAATCGCGATCGGGATTAGGGAACTAATGCCAGACTGACTTTGTAGCAATGGCGAATACGTGAGTTTTGTGCGTTCAGACCGGTTGAGCGTCAAAATCCGCGGCGGTCAGTGGGCTGAATGCCTGCCCCAGGGCCCGATTCGCGCCAGGCGCGGCACTCGGCCGCCGCTTCGCCGGTTCTCGGCGATCCCAAAAAAATGTCCTGCCGATCGATCTGGTAGGATACGGTTTCGAACCAACCGATCCCGTGCTTGGAGCCTAATCGGCCACTCGGCCGGGCAAGAAACGGAAATAAATGACTCACGATTGTCATTTTGCATCAAAATGGCAACCAAGCCATTGTTGCCTTGTCCCGAAATCGGAACTCGGGTAAGCAACACGCCATATCGGAACTCGAGCCCAAGATTTAACAGATGGCTTCGCATTGACATCGGAAACGATCCACCGACAACCCCTCGTTCGAGCGCGCCGACGCGTCGTCGAGGATGATCGAACCTATCCATACGATACGCTTATAGAGGCTCTCGAGCATCACGCGCTCGAGACGCCGGATCGGGTGGCCTTCAATTTCGAAGATGGCACGCTGACCTACGGAGAACTGTTGGCCGACGCCCGGCGGATAGCAAAAAATCTGTTCGTTCGAGGCGTCGACCGTGGCGGCAGGTGCGCACTCGTCCTCGATTCCGGTCCCGAGCTCATTCGCTACATCGTGGCTATTCAAATGCTCGGCGCGGCCCCGGTGGTAGTCAATCCGGAGTTGCCGGCGCCGGCCACGATTCGCCGTCTGCGCGATGTTCGTGCCGAGCTCGCCGTCGCGAGCGAGCGCCTGTTGCCGGCCCTCAATCAGGAAAATGGCCGGGTGCATAGCCGAATTCGCGTCCGGACTCCGGGCGAAATACTTAACGAAACCCAATCGCTTCGTGTCAGCGACGTCATTCCGTCGCGCGATGATTTCGCGGTCTTGGTGCTTTCTCCCGGCACCGATGGTGGGACCCATGGCGTGACTTTCAAGCAGCGCCAGATCATCGCGTGGTGCAACGCCACGGCGGACCATCTTGAAGTTTCAACCGCCGATACGATCGCTGCCCAATTCCCCCTATTCGATGGCAAGGCGTTGGCTTGGTTCGTCTTCTTGCCCCTCGTCGTCGGGTGCCGCGTAATTCACCGGCAACTTCCGGAGCGTGCTCCCGAGAGATGGCTGCGCGCCGTGGCCGAACACGAACCGACACTGATGATTTGCAATGACTCTTTTTTGAAAATTCTCGCCGGTGCTCGGTTTTGGGAAAGAATCGAGATCGATTCGTTGCGAATGGTGGTGTCGTACGGCGAGCCGTCACGTGCGACGACCATGCGTGATTTCGAAACGAGGTTTGGGCTCGAAGACGTGGTCCGACCCGCCTATGGTTTGGTCGAAACGGTGGGGGCGGTCGCAATCGGCGACGGCGGTGATATCGAGGCCGACCGAAATGGCATAATCGACAGTGGTAAGGCAATCCCCGGGATTGCGGTCCGAGTTGCTCGTCCCGACGGCACCGACCGGACTGTTGGTGAGATCGGTGAAATTGTCGTTGGCGGCGAGATGCTCTTTGAATCGTATTTCGATCAACCCGCCCTAACCGGTGATAAACAGGTTGATGGCGAGTTCCATACTGGCGACCTCGGCTATTTTGATAGCGACGGGCGTTTGTTCGTGCTCGGTCGCGATCATGAAATCATTCGGCTAGCGCATCGCAGCCTGCTGCCGCGCCAAGTCGAGGAAGCGGCGGAAGACGTGCAAAACGTTGAGGCTTTGGCGGCGATCGGCCGGCCGGCCGACGAGCTTGAACAGGATGGTTCGGAGTCTTTGGTTGTGGTTGCCGAGGTTTCGCATAAGGCCGGCGAGGCTCGCGATCAGATGCGTCAAATCTCGGACGACATTTCGGCCGCGGTGAAATCGGCGATGCGACTGCCACCGGACGAGATCCTGCTCGTCAAGCCGGGCGTTCTGCCGCGAACCGTCGATGGCCGCATGGCCTATGCCCGACTTCGCGATATGGTAGTCGGCGGACGACTGGCCCGCGAAGGCGCAATCCTGCATGGCGGCAACGTATTTATAAGCCCGCTCAAGCGCTAAGTTGTTGATCTTCGCGGCAAAGCGGACGACGCCACTGCCCGATTCACGAAAATGTGCACTCACGGCATCGCCAAATTGGTCATAATTGGGGTGATTGGAACCAGGGAGTTGACAATGGGCATTTTGAAGACGCCGGTTGCTGTCCCACTGTTAGCTATTCTATTGGTTGCGGGGAGCAGTTTCTCGTGGGCGGCCGACACGGCCCGTTCGCGCCCCGACAGCCCTCTCGATAAGGCAGCGCAAGCGGTCGATGCCGGGGATTACGGCCAGGCCGTCCCTACGCTCGAGGAAATCGTCGAAAGTGACCCGACGAGCGCGGACGCGCTCAATTACCTCGGCTACAGCCATCGCAAATTGGGCCAGTACGAGATCGCGAAGACCTATTACCTGCGCGCCTTGGAAGTCGATCCGGAACACAAGGGCGCCAACGAGTATCTTGGCGAGCTTTACCTCGAACAGGGAGATTTGGCCGCCGCCGAGGAACGGCTCGAAGTGCTGGATGATGCCTGCGGATTCTTCGGCTGCGAGGAATACGACGAGCTCGAGGAAAAAATAGAGGCGTTCAGGAGCAGCAACCAGCAGAGCTGATCCGCCGACGCTACGGCGCGGCGGTCGCTGCGCTCATTACATTGAGTTGGGTGGCGTCCTCGATGGCGTGCACGCGCATGGGTTCTCGACGCCCACGGATCGAAACCTCATGAACTGCTGAAACCGTCAGGTCGAAACCCGAATAATCGACGACCTTTTGGGAGATCACCGCCTGGCCTCCGAGTTCCTTGGTCAGCGCTTCGAGTCGGCTTGCCGTATTTGCGGCGTCGCCGATCGCGGTCAGCGACACGGCGTGCTTGTATCCCATTTCGCCGACAATGACGGTCCCGGCATGAACGCCGATCCCAATCCGCAATGGCTCCACCAGGTCGGAGGAGAGAAGCTGGTTCAGCTCCCCTAGATTGGCGGCCATATTGTGCATCGCGGTGAACGACTGCCGTGCCGCCGTTTCGATATCGGCTTCAATTCCGAACAGCGCCATCACGCCGTCGCCGATGAATTTATCGACATGACCGCCGGCATCTTCGATCGCCGTTCCCATGGCGGCAAAGTAGCGGTTGAGGACGAAAACCACGTCATATGGGAGCTTGTGCTCGGCGAAACGGGTGAAGGCGCGAAGACCGCGAACAGGATGAGGATTTCGCGTTCGCCGCCCTGGAGATACGCCGACCTGCTCCGTGCGGCACGCGGACCGGCGGTTGGCGGTAACAATGGCGTGATTTCGATATCGGTGGTCGGGCGCGTCTGGCAGGCCAGTCGAACATTCGGTGGCGCGCCGACCCGCTCCAGCACGGCGACCTCGGTAGAAGCCGGAGGTTCCAACTGATCGAGGCCGTTTCCAATCCTGACCCGGCAGGTCGAGCACCGGCCCCGCCCGCCACAAACCGAAGCGTGGGGTATATCGTGCTGGCGGCTAATCTCGAGCAGCGTCGGACCGCTCGCAATCTCGACTTTGCGATTCCCAGGATAGGTGATTCGAATGAGGCCTTTGCGGCGTTCCTGCCACCGGCGCAAAGCGCGCAGGATCATCACCAGCGCCAGGAAAACGATGACAACACCCCACACTATGGCCGCGCTGTCGTATACGAATTGAACGCCCTCGGCTCCCGGAGGGTTTAGGTTGTCGAGGGTCCGATCCAGCCATTCTTGATCCTGTGCTAGAGTTGTGACTTGGTCGGCGGCGACGCCGACACCGAGAAGCCCCAAAGTCGGGACCAAAAGCGTGCCGGCGAACAAATAGGGCAGGAGCGGCGCATAGTGACGCTTCAAACGAAAGTAAAAGTGAAGGCCCATGCAACCGTGGATCCAAGCGATCGCAAAGAGGACGATTTGTTGGATCCCGATCTGAGGCGAGAAATGCCATTGCACGAGGAGCGCGTAGACATAGTTGTCATCGACCCCGTAAACCTCGTGCGCCATTCTTGTGCCGAATACATGGAGCGCGAGGATGAACGGTACCGAAAGTCCAAGCAGCAGCTGCACCCACTCGTACGCCCTCAGATTCAGCCGACGGCGGGCGTAGATCGCCTGCAAGGCGAGCGCGAAGTGGACGATGAGCGACCCATAGAGCAGGATCGTCCCCACCGGATTCCGCCATACGGCAATGAACACGCGGCGGCCGGCGTCAAGCGCGTCAAGCGAGATCAAACCGAGGGCATGATTGAGGAAATGGGTCGTCACATAGACGAACAGGACGATACCCGTGAACAGCCGAATTTGGCGAATCGTCGGTCGCCGAGGCGCCGTAACGGAGACGTCGTTCATGGCCGCATGCTAGTTGAAGTCGTAGGTCAGGGTAAGGGCTCGGCATCCGCATTTTCCCGCCGTCGGCGCGCGACCGGAGAGGCGGCTTGTTGAAATCAATCATTACGACGGCGCTGGTCGTCTATGTCGTGGTGGGTACGGCGTTGTATCTGCTCCAGCGCAAGTTCATCTATGTGCCCAGCACGGGCGAGCCTTCGCGTGCCGAATTCGGCGCCACCGATATGGAGGAGGTCGCGTACCGGACAGAGGATGGCATCGACTTGTACGGCTGGTTCAAACCCCCGGCCGACCGCGATGCTCCGGTGATCGTATTTTTCCATGGCAACGCCGGGCATATCGGCCATCGCGCCGCCAAGGTGCGTCCCTTTATCGATGCCGAATATGGCGTCTTCTTGGCCGAGTACAGAGGATATGGCGGCAACGGCGGCGCGCCGAGCGAGGAAGGCCTTTACGCCGATGCGCGGGCTGCGCTCGATCTCCTTGCCGCAACGGGCTTCGAAGCGGAATCGGTCATACTCTACGGGGAATCTCTTGGCAGCGCGGTCGCCGTTCAGATGGCGATCGAACGCCAGGCCCGGGCGCTCGTTCTCGAGGCGCCGTTTTCATCCCTTGTCGGCGTGGCCCGCAAACGGTTTCCGATTTACCCGACCGACTGGTTGGTCGCCGACCGGTTCGATTCGGCGTCCAAGATTGGGCGGCTCGAAGTGCCAATCCTGATTTTTCACGGCGAACATGATTCGGTTGTGCCGGTGGAACTCGGACGCCGTCTATTCGAGGCGGCGCAGGAACCAAAGGAAGGGGTCTTTATCAAACAGGCAGATCACAACGATCTCTACGATCACGGCGCGGTCAAAGTGATTCTACAGTTCCTGCAGCGCTCGCTGTCTTCAAATTTGCTCGATCATCCGGCGCGGCCCCAAACCGAAGAGAACGCATGACGTTCTAACGTCGATCTGTCTTGCCGAGTGCGGTCAGCGCGGCCGGCGAATCGACATCAATCAGAACTGCGTCATCGTCCATTTCGACCTCGACCACGACCTCGGCATTGGCGCCGATCAGATGGCGCGCGCCGACATCGCCGGATAGCGCCACCATGTCGGCAAAGAATCGCCGGTCCCAGAGCACCGGGTTGCCACGCTTGCCGCGATAAGTGGGGACACAGATCGCGCGCCCTTCCATCGGATCGTAGGCGGCGATCAGCCGGTTCAATTGGGGGGCGGTAAGGCGGGGCATATCGCCCAGACAGATCAATGCGGCGGCGACATCATCGGGCAATGCGCCTATGCCGGCACGAAGCGAGGAACTGAGGCCGTCGGCGAAATCGGGGTTCTCAATGTAGCGCAGACTACGCCCGCCAAGCACAGATCGGACCAACTCGGCCTCGTGGCCAACAACAACGACGATGGGGTCGGCGTCACTGGCGGACGCGGTGTCGACCACGCGGGCAACCATCGGCGTGCCGTCGATTTCGGCGAGCAGTTTGTTGATCTCGCCCATTCGGCGCGATTGGCCCGCCGCCAGGACCACCGCGGCCACGCGCGGCATTTCCGAACCCGTTTCTAAGGGGAGGTTCTCTCTCGGCTGCGGCCGATCGGCCATTTCTTTCAGCAGGCCACCGGCCCCGAGATCCATGATATCGCGCCCGGTAATGGGCAATCCCGCGCACAGTCGTTCGAGTACGATGTCGAGACCATTAAACTTTGGCGACCGGGCGCAGCCCGGGAGTCCGATAACGGGAACATCGCCGAGGTGGGCAAGCAGTAGCAGGTTGCCGGGGTCCACGGGCATCCCGAAATGCTCGATCGTGCCGCCGACCCGTTCGATGGAGGCCGGCACGATGTCCCGACGATCGACGATGGCAGACGCCCCCGCGATGAGGATCATCGTGCACCCTTTGTGCAACAGCATGCGCACCGATTCATCGACGTCGGCACCGTTGTGCCGGCATCGAATTTCCTCCTCGATCGTTGCGCCGAGCGATTTCACACGTGCCGTCAGGACGTCGAGCGTCTTATCGAGGAGCTTATCCTGCGACCCGGACAGACGGCTCTGGATCAGGCCGATGCGATGGGAAATATAGGGCTGCCGGCGAATAAGCGGCTGGCTCTCGGTGGTGATCTCGAGACAGCGTTCCAGGGCGTCGCTCCGAACGGCGAAGGGAATGATCTTCACGGTTGCGACCATCTGGCGCGCGCGAATCTTCGAATATGGCGGGAGAGTCGCGACCGTAATCGATTCGTCGACCCGGTTGAACCGGTCGAGTCCGTCGCGATCGACGACCAGTAGTCCGGCGCCTTCGGACACCAGATTGCAGCGCCCGGTAAAGGGCGCCGTCGGTTTGAGGCCGGGCTCGCCGATCGCAGAGGCGAGGCGAGCGGCTGCTTCGTCTTCGCCAACATCCCCATCCTCGAGTTTGGCCGCGATAACTCGGGAAACACCGGCGCGGCTCAACTGTGTAATGTCGTCGCCGCACAGAACGTGGCCTTTCTTGAGCACACGGTCACCAAGGCGGTGGCTATGAGCAAGGATGGTGCCCAAGGCGTCGTCGAGGGAAATATCGTCGAACTTCAAGGCGAGCCCTCCCGGCGCAAGGCTCGCGTGACTTCGGCGATGATCGCAACAGCGATTTCGGCAGGCGTTTTGGCGCCGATATCCAGCCCGATAGGGCCGCGTATCCTGGAGATATCATCATCACTCAACCCGGCCTCGATCAGTCGTTCGACGCGGGCCGCGTGAGTGCGCTTGCTGCCGAGAGCGCCAATATAGAAACAGGGTGATTTGAGGGCGACCGATAGCGCCGGGTCGTCCAATTTGGGGTCGTGAGACAAAACCGCGATGGCCGTACGGTGGTCCAAGTCGAGGGCGTTAAGCGCGTCGTCCGGCCAGTCGGTGCAAATCTGAACGTTGGGAAAACGGGCATCGCTGGCAAACGATTGCCGTGGATCGATGATGGTCACGTCGTAACCGGCCACTGCGCCAATGGACGCCAGGGCCTGGGCAATATGAACCGCGCCGATCAACACCAGGCGCAGGGGAGGATTGATGATTTGAACGAAATTGTCGCCGTCTTCGCCGGCAAATACGCCGCCACTATCGGACCGGAATGCCGCTTCCAAATACGATTCTATGTCCGAGTTATTTTTTTTTAAATCAATAAGATATTTAGTATATTGCTGATTTGACTTTAAGTTTGTGACGAGCGCTACGGCACGCTTTTCGTCCCGTGCGCGGCGTATTTCGTCAAGGATGGCGCGTCTCATTCCAGCCGCTCGACATAGATCTCAATTTTGCCGCCGCAGGCCAGGCCGACCTCCCATGCCTGTTCATTGGTAACGCCGAAATCGAGCCGCCGAGCCTCGCCGTCCCGGATTACGTCGAGCGCCGCGAGCACCACCGCCCCCTCGATGCATCCGCCCGAAACCGAGCCCTCGAAATCGCCGCGATCATTGACGGCCAATTGGCTCCCCACGGGCCGCGGCGACGACCCCCAAGTCTTGACGACGGTCGCCAAGGCCACGCCATGACCGGCGTCATGCCAGGCCGCGGCTTGATCGAGCGTGTCATGGCGTTCCTGATTCATGCTGCTTTCCGCTGCCATTGCGTGACGCCTTCGGCACGCCGCGAAACCGGCTCGCCTAGGACTTTGGTCAATTGCTCCAAAGATTCCAAATTATGCACCGGACGGAATTGGTCAACATGCGGCAAAATCGCCCGTATCCCCGCCGCGCGTGGCTCAAACCCTTCGTAACGGAGCAGGGGATTGAGCCAAATCAGGGTGCGGCATGACTTATGCAGGCGCTCCATTTCCGCTTCCAGGCCGGAGCTGGGGTCGCGGTCGAGACCGTCGCTGATGAACAAGAGCACCGCACCCTGGGCCAGGACGCGGCGCGACCAGTCGCGGTTGAATTCATGAAGGCAGTGCCCAATCCGGGTTCCGCCGGACCAATCCTCGACAACCTCGCCGATTCGATCCAGCGCAACATCGACGTCCTTTTCGCGCAGATAGTGCGTGACGTTGGTCAACCGGGTGCCGAAGAGCAGTGTGTGGACCCGGTCCCGGTCGTTGGTCAGGGCATGCATGAAATGAAGCAGCATGCGCGAGTATCGGCTCATGGAGCCCGAGATGTCGCACAGAACGACCAGTTCGGGCGGCCGCTGGCGCTGGCGCTTGCGGATCAAGGGGATGCTGCTGCCGCCGGAACGCATGGCCGATCGCAGGGTATCGCGCATGTTGATCCGCGGCCCCGACGGGTCGCGCCGGAATCGCCGCGTCGCGACCTGGTGGAGTGGCAAGCGCATGCGGCGGATTGCCGCTTTCGCCGCTTCGATTTCAGCCGCCGACATTTCCTCGAAGTCCATCCGTTGCAGCATTTCCGCAGGCGAATAGGTGAGTGCCGCGTCGAATTCGACCTCGTATTCGTCCGCAGGGTCGAGCTCGGGTTCACTGCCACCGTGAAGCGCCTCGATCACCCGGCGGCTCGCGCGATCACGCGCGTCGGCGTCTTCGGTTCCGCGGATTTCCGGCAGAATCAGAGACATCATTTTTTCGAGGATTTGCGGATTTTTCCAGAACAGGTGAAAGGTTTGATCGAACAACTCACGCTGGCTGTGGCGATTTACGAACACCGCGTGGAGGGTCCAATAGAAATCTTGCCGATTGGTGATGCCGACGGTTTCTACCGCGCGCACCGCGTCGAGGACGCGTCCCGGACCGATCGGTAGACCGGCCGCGCGCAATGCGCGTGCAAAATGCATCAAATTGGCGACGAGCTTGCCGCCCTCGGCGCTTTCGTTGTCGAGGCGCTCGCTCACCCTTTGCGTTCCGCCGCCAGTTCCATATTGACCTGGTCCAGAATCTTGGCGGCTTCGCTACCCCGGATCTTGGCGATGTCATCCTGGTACTTCAGCAGGGTGCCGAGGGTATCGTTGATCGTTTCAGGATTGAGGGCCAAGGCGTCCAATTGGGTCAGCGCGTTCGTCCAGTCGATCGTCTCAGCGATGCCGGGCAGCTTGAACAAGTCCATGCCGCGTAGCTTTTGTATGAAACCGACCACCTGTCGGCTCAGTGCGATATCGGCGTTGGGCGCCTTGAGTCTGAGTATTTCGAGCTCGCGCTCGGCGGTCGGATAGTCGACCCAGTAATAAAAGCAACGTCGTTTGAGTGCGTCGTGAATTTCGCGTGTACGGTTCGACGTGATGATGACGATCGGCGGCCGATCGGCCTTGATCGTGCCAATTTCCGGGATCGAGATTTGAAAGTCCGCCAGGACCTCGAGCAGATACGCCTCGAACGGTTCGTCGGCGCGGTCAAGTTCATCGATGAGCAGCACCGGTGGTCCGCCGTCGTGCGGTTCAAGGGCCTGGAGCAGGGGGCGCTCGATAAGAAATTCCTGCGAAAATATGTCCTTGCCTAGTCGTTCGCGATCGACGTCGCCGGCCACTTCAGCGAGCCGGATTTCGATCATCTGGCGCGAATAATTCCATTCGTAGACGGCCGAAGCGACGTCGAGGCCTTCATAGCATTGCAGCCGCAGCAGCCGGCGGCCCAGGGTCTCCGCGAGCACGGTCGCGACCATCGTCTTGCCGACTCCCGCCTCGCCCTCGAGGAACAGCGGGCGTTCAAGACTTAGCGCCAGGAATACGGCGGTCGCCAACGACCGGTCGGCTATATAGTCGCCCTCCTGGAGAAGCTGCTTGGTTGCGCCGATGTCATCCGGTAGTCGCATGGCCGATTGACCGTTCTTTCGGAAGTGCAAGAATCAAGGGGCGAACCCACTTTTTAGATGGCGTGGGATCGCCCCTCTAGCAAGGTCCGAATGTGCCGACGGTCAGCCTATTTTGGCCACCGCCCGCTTTGCCATCACGGTGACCATGGCGGCCCGGTAGTCGCGGCCGGCATGGATGTCCGAATTCAACCCGTCTTGCGAGATCTCGATATTCGCGACCGCGTCGGCAGAGAAATTCGACGCCAACGCCGATTCCATTTCGGCGACCCGGAACACGCACGGACCGGCACCGGTCACGGCGACCCTGACGCCGTCGTCCGATTGGGCCACGAAGACTCCCACAATGGCATAGCGGGAAGCAGGATTCGGCAATTTCATATAGGCCGCCCGGGTCGGAATCGGAAACGAAACCGAAGTGATAATCTCACCGCCATCGAGCGCCGTCTCGAACATGCCGGTAAAGAAATCATCGGCGGCAATCTGGCGATTGGTGGTGGTGATCGTCGCCCCCAGGCCGACCAGCCCCGCGGGGTAGTCGGCGGCCGGGTCGTTGTTCGCGATCGACCCGCCCATGGTACCTCGGTTCCGCACCTGCGGGTCGCCGATTGCTTCGGCGAGATCAGCGAGCGCGGGAATCGAACCGGCGACGATATCTGAGCCGGCGACCTCGGCGTGTGTGGTCATTGCGCCGACGACGATGGTATTGCCATCTTGAGTGATTCCGTCCAAGCCGTCGATTGCACCGAGATCGATAACGTCGCTCGGTTGTGCAAGCCGCTGCTTGAGGGTCGGGATCAAGGTCTGTCCGCCGGCCATCAGCAGGCCATCCTCCGCCTGCCCGAACAGGCTTGCCGCCGCCGCCAGATCGCTCGGTTTGTGGTATTGAAAATCATACATCGTCCGTTCTCCCTCGCTCCGCCTATTCGGCGGCGGCGGCCGGCGTCGCGCTGCGAATTGCCTGCCATATCCGATGTGGTGTCGCCGGCATCGCCAGGTCGGTGATTCCCAGGGGCGACAAGGCATTGAGAATCGCATTCATGGTTGCGGCCGGAGCGCCAATCGCACCGGCCTCGCCGCAGCCTTTCACGCCCAACGGATTGTGGGTGCACTCGGTGACACTGGTCTCGACCTGAAAGGCCGGCAAGTTGTCGGCTCGCGGCATGGTGTAGTCCATGTACGAACCGGTGAGAAGCTGGCCATCCTGATCGTAGACGCAGCCTTCGAGCAGCGCCTGGCCAATGCCCTGGGCCAGACCGCCATGGACCTGCCCGTCGACGATCATCGGATTGATAATGCGGCCAAAGTCGTCGGCGGCCACGAAGCTGACGATCTCGACTTCGCCGGTATCGGGGTCGATCTCCAATTCGCAGATGTGGGTCCCCGCCGGATAGGTAAAGTTCGCCGGATCGTAGAACGCCTGTTCTTCAAGTCCCGGCTCGAGTTCCTCGGGGAAGTTGTGAGGGACGTAAGCCGCCAGCGACACGTCACCGAGCCCCAATGTCTTGTCGGTGCCGGCGACGCGGAACTGACCGTCGACGAATTCGACGTCCTGCTCCGACGCTTCCAGCAGATGGGCCGCGATCACCGTCGCTTTCGCGATGATCTTGTCGATCGCATTGTAGATCGCAGAGCCCCCAACCGCCAAAGAGCGGGAGCCGTAGGTGCCCATCCCGAACGGTATCTTGTCGGTATCGCCGTGGACGATGTCGACATTTTCGAAGGGGATGCCAAGCCGATCGGCAACGATTTGGGAAAAGGTCGTCTCGTGGCCCTGGCCATGGGCGTGGGACCCGGTGAACACGGTGACCGATCCCGTCGGGTGCACCCGAACCTTGGCGCATTCGTACAGCCCGGCCCGCGCGCCAAGCGACCCGACGACCTGCGACGGTGCAATGCCACAGGCCTCGATATAGCTGGCAACACCGATGCCTCGCAGCATGCCGCGCTGCGCTGCTTCGGCGCGACGGGCCTCGAAGCCGGCATAGTCCGCCGCGGCGATGGCCTTGCTCATAGTCGGCTCGTAATTGCCAATGTCGTACATAAGCGCGACCGGCGTCTGATAAGGGAACTGATCGGCCTTGATATAATTCCGTCGCCGGATCTCGACCGGATCGATGCCGGTGATCCGGGATGCCTCGTTGACCAGGCGCTCGACGACATATGTCGCCTCCGGCCGCCCGGCGCCGCGGTAGGCGTCAACGGGGACCGTGTTGGTAAACACGGCGCGGACATTGCAATGGATCTGCGGCGTAGTGTAGTTGCCGGCCAGCAGCGTGGCATAGAGATAGGTCGGCACACAGGTCGAGAAGGTCGACAAATAGGCGCCCATGTTCGCGATGGTGCTGATCTTCATGGCGACGAAATTGCCGTCCGCATCGAGCGCCAACTTGCCGCGCGTGACGTGATCGCGGCCGTGGGCGTCCGAGATGAAGGATTCGTTTCGTTCGGCGGTCCACTTGATCGGGCGCCCGACCTTGGGCGCGGCCCAGGTGACCAGCGCCTCCTCGGCATAGTGGAAGATCTTGGAGCCGAAACCTCCGCCGACATCGGGAGCCACGACGCGGAGCTTGTGTTCGGGCAATTGCAGGACGAACGCACCCATCAGCAATCGGATGACGTGCGGGTTCTGGCTCGTGGTATGAAGCGTATATTGTCCCGTACCGCGGGCGTATTCGCCAATCGCCGCCCGCGGCTCGACCGCGTTTGCAATCAATCGATTATTGACGATTTCGACCTCGGCGACCTGGGCGGCCCCGGCGATGGCAGCGTCGATCTCGGCCTCGTCGCCGATCTCCCAATCGTAACAAAGGTTGTTCGGTGCCTCGTCCCAGACCAGGTTCGAGTCCCCGGCGATCGCTTTTTCCATGTCGATGACGACCGGCAATTCCTCGTAATCGACGACGATCAACTCCGCGGCGTCCTTGGCCTGGGGCAGGGATTCGGCGATGACCAACGCGACTTGATCGCCGACGTGACGGACGCGATCCTTGCATAGCGGATAGTGTGGCGGCTCATTCATCGGCGAGCCGTCCTTGCTGTTCACCTGCCAACCGCAAGGCACGCCGCCGGCATCCCAATCGGCGCCGGTAAAGATTGCGATGACGCCGGGCGCCGCGCTGGCCGCGCTCGTGTCTATACTCTTGATCGCCGCATGGGCATGGGGGGAGCGGAGGATGTACGCGTAGACCTGGTTGGGGCGGTTGATATCGTCGGTATAGGTGCCGTGTCCGGTCAGGAAGCGAAAATCCTCTTTGCGCGTGACCGGCAATCCGATTGCATGTTCATGCATGATCCTAACTCCTCATCGCCTTTGCGCCATCGAGGATCGATTTGACGATGTTGTGGTAGCCGGTGCAGCGGCAAATGTTGCCTTCCAGCCAGTCGCGCACCTCGCTTTCCGAGGGATCGGGGTTGTTCGCCACCAAATCCAGGGCGCTCATCACCATGCCGGGCGTACAGAACCCGCATTGCAGGCCATGGTTCGTTCTGAACGCTTCCTGCATCGGGTGAAGCGTGTCGCCGGTCGCCAGAGCTTCGATCGTGGTCACCTCTGCGCCGTCGCATTGGGCGGCCAGGACGGTACAGCTCTTGATCGATTTGCCGTCGACGTGAACGACACATGCGCCGCACTGGCTGGTGTCGCAACCGACGTGCGTTCCGGTCAATTCGAGTTCATCGCGCAACAATTGAACGAGCAAGGTGCGAGCCTCGACTTCCGCCGAGATGGCCTTGCCGTTCACCGTCATCGATACGGTGACCGACATCGATTTCCTCCCATATTCGGCGCGCAGCTTCTGGCGGCGCGCGTTCCACTATGACCCGAAGTCTAAAGGCGTTAGCAGAGGCGTCAAGGGCGGTGTTTCGAGGCGTCCGCCCTATGGCACCGTGCGATTCGAGACAAGGCCGGCACCGCCGCCCGATCACCGGCCGGGCGTCAACCGAAGATCAGCAACACCAGGATCACGATGCCGACCACACCGCCGATCCATACCGCCGGGCTGAGGCCGCGGCGTGGGGCGTCGGCCAATTGGGGCGGCGCTTGCTCCGCCTCGACATCGGTCGCCGCAGCAGGCGCGGCGCCCGCGGTCACCACCTCGGAAAATTTGGCGAAAAACTCATTGGCCATCTTGTCGGCCGTGCCCTGGATCAATCGCGAGCCGATTTGGGCCAATTTGCCGCCGACTTGGGCGGTAGCGGTATAGCGGAGGATCGTGTCGCCGTCGTCTTCTTCCAAGGCAACATCGGCGGAGCCCTTTGCGAAACCCGCGGCACCACCTTTGCCTTCGCCGGATATGGTGTAGCTTTCCGGCGGTTTAAGGTTCGAAAGGATTACGGTTCCCGAGAACTTGGTGCTGACCGGGCCGACCTTGGCGCGAACGCGAGCGCTCATTTCGGTATCCGACGTCTTGCTGATCTCCTCGCAGCCGGGGATGCATTGTTTCAACACCTCCGGGTCGTTCAGACCCTCCCAAACCCGTTGCCGCAACACGCCAATCCGGTACTCGCCGGTGATTTCCATTTCCGCAACCTGTGTCAAACTCAAGCCATCGAATTGAACCTACCGGGGCCGATGCGGTTGGGCAAGCCACGGGCGGCGGGAAGCTTGATCCAATCCGGCTACCGACCGCCGGCCGTGATTCGTTTGGATCGGCGGAAATTATCGCGGGACGGTGGCCCCGGGCGAAGACTCGGGGTAGAACATAATGCGATCCGACGATGATTTCCTACGATATGGTGCACGGATCACTGGGGAATCGACCCGTGCGCGCAGTCCGGGATTCAAACCCGATGGAGGAACAGGATGGTTACACCTAGAAAAGTGAGCATAGTAGCCGGAGCCCTCACTGTCCTTGTGGTTTCGGGCTTCCAAACGGCGATGGCGGCCGATGGCACGATTGTGCTCGGCGCGGCCGTCTCCGAGACGGGCAAATACTCGACCAACGGCGCCCATACCCAAAAGGGATACAATCTGGCGATCAAGCGCATCAATGAGGGCGGCGGCGTCAAGGTCGGCGACAAGACCTATGATTTGGAGGTCATATATTACGACGATGAATCGACGCCGGCCCGCGGTGCGCAATTGACTGAACGATTGATCAACCAGGACGGCGTCAAGTTTGTCCTCGGTCCCTACAGTTCCGGACTGACGAAAGCGATCGCGCCGGTAACCGAGCAACACAAAATCCCGATGGTCGAAGGCAACGGGGCATCGCGGTCGTTGTTCAACAATGGCTACAAATACCTATTCGCCGTGTTGTCCACGTCGGAGCAGTATCTGGCCAGTGCGATCGCCTTGGCGGCGGAAAAGGCCGAAGCGGAAGGTCGCGATCCATCGTCGCTGAAAGTTGCGATGGCGTTCGAAAACGATCCGTTCTCCCAGGACGTGCGCGCCGGCGTCATGGACGACGCCAATCGCTTCGGCATGCAGATCGTGATCGACGACAAACTGCCGCCCGAACTCAACGACATGTCGGCAACCTTGACCAAGGTAAAGGCCCTCAAGCCGGATGTTCTTGTCGTTTCCGGCCACGCCAAAGGCGCCACGCTGGCGGTCAAACAGATCCAGGAAATGCAGGTCGATGTGCCATTGCTTGCGCTGACGCATTGCGATTCGGCCGACATCATCGGCAAGTTCGGCGCCGCGGCCGAGGACACGCTATGTGCATCGCAGTGGGACCGCGCGCTGTCCTACAAGGACGATTGGTTCGGCACCGCCGAGGATTACGCCCAGGCCTTCGAGGCGGAATACGGCTATGCACCGCCTTATCAGGCGGCAGAGTCGACGGCCGCGGTCCTAACTTTCGTCGATGCCTTCGAAAGAGCAGGCTCGCTCAATCCCATAGCGGTGCGTGACGCCCTTGCCGAGACCAGTATGCAAACCTTCTATGGCAACATCGATTTTGACGAGACCGGCAAGAACGTCGCCAAGCCGATGGTGCTGTACCAGGTTCAGGACGGCGAATTCATGGTCGTCGCGCCAACCAAGTGGGCGTCATCCAAGTTGCGATATCCGCGCCCAGCTTGGAAAGACCGATAGGCTCCGATTTGGGTAACCGGGCGGTCATTGGAAGGCCGCCCGGTCCGGACTTGACATGAGCAATATCGACATCCTCGTTGTCGCGCCTCATTTCGCGCTGCAATTGCTCATCGATGGAATTCTGTTCGGTGCGATTTTTGCACTGGCGGCCTATGGCATGGCCCTGGTTTGGGGGGTCATGAACATAATCAATATCACCCAAGGCGAATTCGTGATGCTGGGTGGTTTCGTCACCGTGGCGTTGGCGAAGGCCGGGTTCAACCCCTTCTTCGGCATTCCTGCGGCGGCCGTCGTCTTGTTCGTGGTCGGCTGGCTGATCTATCGATTGGCGATATTCCGTATCGTTGACCGGGATCTGTTCATATCCCTGCTCGCCACGTTCGGTATCAGTATCTTCTTGCAACAATTGATGAACCAAGTGTTCGGCGCCGATCCCGAATCGGTTGATACCGGGCTCGGGACGCTGCTGCTCCTGGGCGGCGACGTTACCGTGGCCGGGATCAAGTTGGTTTCCTTTTCGATCACCATATTGGTCGCGGTCACCCTGTTCCTGTTCCTCCGCTATTCGCGGATCGGCCAAGCCGTCAGAGCCACCGCGCAGAATGCCCGTGCCGCACGGATCATGGGTGTCGATACCGACCGCGTCTACGCCCTGAGCTACAGCTTGAATGCGGCGATTTGCGGCGTCGCCGGCAGTCTGGTAGCGATGACGTGGGTGATTCAGGCCTTCAACGGGCTGGCCTATACGGTTCGTTCATTCATGATCGTGATCGTCGCCGGGCTCGGCAACTTGCCGGGTGTTATCGCCGCCGCGCTCGGTCTAGGCACGGCGGAGAACTTCGTCGACTTCGTGTTCGGCTCGGAATTTCGGCTCGCCTTCGTATTCTCGCTCCTCGTCGTTATTCTTGTCCTGCGTAGCCTGTGGGCCGCTCGCAAACGCCAGTACCTGAAGTGAAGGCGCTGGCGAGCGATATCATCCTTCCGCTGACGGTCGCTGGCATCGGTCTTGCCGTGCCGTTCGTCGCGCCGGCCTATGTCGTTCAATTTTCCATGCTTTGGATGATGGTTGTCTTGGCCCTGACCTGGGACCTTCTCGGCGGACAGATGGGGTACAATTCGTTCGGCAATATCCTGTTCTTCGGTATCGGCGCGTATGGCACCGCTATCGCCCAGCGCGATTTCGGATTTGCCTATCTCGAAGGACTATTCTCCGGCATCGCAATGTCGATCGTCATCGCGGTCGTCGTTGCCGCCGTGCTCGGGTATGGAATCCTCCGCTTGCGCGGTCACTATTTCGCCATCGCTACGCTGGGCCTGGGAATCGCGGCCGGAGAAATCGCCGGAGCATGGGAATATGTTGGCGCCGGTTCGGGGATGTTGACGCCGGGGTTCCCGGGTCCGATCGATGCCGGCAACACGTTCCTCTATTACGCGTTCTTTGCGTTGGCCGTCACCTGTTTCCTGTTGCTGCGCTGGCTCCTGGCTGCGCGCTTCGGACTCGCCGCCAATGCGATCCGGGACGACGAGGACAAGGCCGAATCGATGGGCCTGCCGACGACACAATACAAGATTGTGGCGTGGTGTATCGCGGCCACTTTCCTGGCCGTGGCCGGCGGGCTCTTCGGCAATCAGCAGCGGTTCATCGATCCCCGCGATACGGCGTTCGCCGGCCCGACGCTTGGCGTATGGATGGTGCTGATGGCTATTCTCGGCGGGAAGGGGACGCTCTGGGGTCCGGTCATTGGCGCCGCTATTTTCCTCTTGGTGCAGGAATTGACTTGGACCCACTTGCTCGGCTGGCAGCGGGTGGCGCTCGGCGGCTTCATCGTCGCCATCGTGATCTTTTTCCCGGAAGGGGTCCTTGGCTGGGCGCGCGAGCGCTGGCCCGAGACCTTTGGCCACCGGGTCGAGGAAGAGAGCTCATGACCGGCCTGCTCGATGTCCGTGACGTGTCGAAGGCGTTCGGCGGGGTCGTCGCCAACAAGGACATTTCGCTGTCGGTCGGCGAGGGACAGATTGTCGGCCTGATAGGGCCCAACGGGTCGGGCAAGACCACTCTTTTCAATTCGATCGTCGGCACCCATCCGGTCGACGCAGGGTCGATCCAGTTTCTCGGCGAGGAAATCACCCGGCTGCGCGTTGCCGATGTCGCGCGACGCGGATTGCTGCGCACCTATCAGCAGACACGCATCTACCGCCGCATGACCTGCCTCGACAATATGCTGATCAGCATCCCGCAGAGTTCGGCCTCGCTGCGCACCATGGTCGGCCGGGTCGGCGATGAGGATATCGAGCGGGCAGAGGACCTCTTGTCATTTGTCGGGCTCTTCGCCAAGCGCCATTTACGCGCGGGCGATCTGTCCTTTGGCCAGCAGAAGCTTCTCGAGTTCGCTATGGCGCTGATAAACGGCCCCAGGATGCTGATGCTCGACGAGCCCACCGCCGGAATCAACCCGACGCTCATCAATGGATTGATCGATCGCCTGAAGCGGGCCAACCGCGAACTCGGGATCACCTTGTTTGTCATCGAGCATAACATGCGCGTTATCATGAACCTCGCGAGCCATATCTACTGCCTCGCCCATGGCGAGCTACTAGCCGAGGGCAGCCCGGCAGAGATCAAGAACGACCAGCGCGTGCTCGACGCCTATCTTGGGGTTCAGTGATGGGCGGGCTCGAGGGCAATCGTGGATATGGCGAGGGCGACGTCGATACGGTGCTTGCCGTCGACGACGTGGCACGGGCAGCGGCCGAACTGGCGCGGGACGCGCCGACGCCGGAAGCTCTGGCCGCCCTCGTCGACGGTCAAGCCCTCATTACGATCGATGGGCTCGTCGCCGGCTATGGCCGTATGGAAGTCCTCCACTCCGTAGACCTTCAAGTCGGGGCCGGACAGGCACTCTGCCTGATCGGACCGAACGGGGCCGGCAAATCGACGGTCTTACACTCGATCTACGGCTTCACGCGGATATTTGGGGGGCGAATATCGGTGGCCGGCGAGGAGGTCACAGCACTTTCGCCCAATGCTAAATTGCGCCAGGCCGGTATCGCCTATGTCCTGCAGGACAATTCCGTCTTCCCCGATATGACGGTGGAAGAGAATCTGTGGATGGGCGGCTACCTCCTGCCGGACCGGCAGGCGGTCAAGGCGGCAGCCGAGAAAGTGTTGGCAAAGTACGACCGGCTGGCGCGCCGACGGCACCAGCCGGCGCGCGTCCTTTCCGGCGGCGAGCGGCGCCTGCTGGAAATCTCACGGGCCCTGGTCATGGACCCACAAATCCTGTTGATCGACGAGCCTTCGATCGGTCTCGAGCCCCGCTACATCGACATGGTCTTCGACATCCTCGCGGAGTTGCGGGAACGCGACGGCAAAACGATCATCATGGTCGAACAGAACGCCAAGAAGGGTTTGGGGTTTGCCGACATCGGCTACGTCATGGTATCGGGCCAGGTCGCGCTCGCCGGACCGGGCTCCGATCTACTCGATAATGCCGATGTCGCGCGGCTTTTCCTCGGCGGTTGAAATTCGTTCGACCGGGCTCTTGGCGGGGGCGCGGCAATCATGTTAACCCTTGATTACGGGGAAAGTCCGAGATCCGGTTCGGATCGTAGAATCGACCAGGGGAGAGACCGGCGAACCATGACCGATCGAAGATGCATCGTTGCCGGTCTGCTCGTGGCGGCCGTCGTTACATTTATTCCGCTGTCGGCCGTCGCGGCCGAAGGCGGCGCCCCCCACCTAGAGGGCGGATTGCTCGGTCTGCTGTGGGTCGTTCCGTTCATCGGTATCCTGCTCTCGATCGCGGTCTTTCCGCTCGTCGCACCGACGTTTTGGCATCGCCATTTTGGCAAAATCTCGGCCTTCTGGGGGCTCGCCTTTCTGGTCCCATTCACCTTGGTGTTCGGATACCAACTCGCCCTGTTCGAGGTGCTCCACGTCCTGCTTCTCGAATACCTGCCCTTTATCATTTTGCTGTTGTCGCTGTTCACCGTTGCCGGTGGTGTCCGCCTGACCGGGACGCTGCGCGGAACGCCCGCCGTAAACACGATGATCCTTCTCATCGGTACGGTGATCGCAAGCTGGATGGGGACAACGGGAGCGGCGATGCTCCTGATCCGGCCGGTCTTGCGAGCCAACGAGGGACGTAAGAGCAAAGTCCATGTCGTCGTTTTCTTTATTTTTCTCGTCGCCAATATCGGCGGATCATTGACCCCGCTGGGCGATCCGCCTTTGTTTCTCGGTTTCCTAAAGGGGGTCGATTTTTTCTGGCCGACGACGCACATGTTTCTGCCGATGGTATTCGTGGCGGTCGTGCTATTGGCGATCTTCTACGTGCTCGACAGCTTTCTTTACAGGCGGGAGGGCGGGCTCCCTGCGGCTGACGAATCGGGCGAAAAACTTGGCCTCGAAGGTAAATTCAATATCATTCTGATCGGCGGTATCATTGCCGCGGTCCTGATGAGCGGTGTTTGGCGGCCGCACATCGAGTTCGAGGTCTTTCACGTCCACGTCGAACTTCAGAATCTGGCGCGAGATTTGCTCCTGGTCGGCATTGCGTTCGTTTCGTGGAAAGTTACCAGTCTCGAGAGCCGCGAAGCGAACGGCTTCAGTTGGTTCCCCATCGTCGAGGTCGCAAAACTCTTTGCCGGCATTTTTCTAACCATCATCCCCGCCATTGCGATACTTCGCGCCGGCACCGCGGGCGCCCTGGAGCCGATAATTTCGTTGGTCTCGGAGGATGGGCAACCGGTCGACGAAATGTATTTCTGGGCGACCGGCATCTTGTCGAGCTTCCTCGATAATGCGCCGACCTATCTTGTCTTCTTCAACACGGCCGGGGGCGATCCACAAGCGCTCATGGGCCCAATGGCTTCGACGCTCCTGGCCATCTCGGCCGGCGCCGTCTTCATGGGTGCCAACACCTATATCGGCAATGCGCCCAACTTTATGGTGCGGTCGATTGCCGAACAGTCGGGAATCAAGATGCCGAGTTTCTTCGGCTATATGGGTTGGAGCGTATTGATCCTGATCCCGATCTTCGTGCTGGTAACGCTGATCTGGTTTGGCTAAGCGCCAGGATTTCTAGTGCGACATCAGCACGGGAAGGGTCATGTGTCCCATCACGTGACGGGTCGTGCCGCCGGTCAGCATTTCCTTGAGCCGGGACTGGCCATAGGCGCCCATGACCAGCAAGTCGGCGCCAAGTTCCTGCGCGTGGCTGAGCATGATCTCGCCAAAATGGCTTTTATCGTGGAAATCGATTCGCGTTTCCGCATCAATGCCGTGGCGGCTCAAATATTCCTGCGCCTCCTTTATCGGCAGTGAATGAGTCGACTTGGGGCCGATCGTGAGAATCGTGACCTTTTCCGCGGTGTGAAGGATTGGCAGCGATTCGCGAAGCGCACGCGTCGCCTCGCGTGAACTTTTCCATGCGACCAGCACGTTTTTGCCGAATTCCGAATAGGTCCAGTCTTCGGGCAAGACAAGGACCGGACAGCCCGCTCGCGTCGTTATCTTATCCGGAATGGGCGGGTAGAAGACTTCGTCGATATAGTCGGGCTTGACCTGGGTTACGACGGCCAGATCGGCCAAGTGTACGTGCTCCTCGATGACCTCCGCCGGGTCGCCTTCCTCGACGCTCCATTCGTAGCTCAGTTTGTCCCGCTTGCAGGTATCGACGAACTCCTTTTCCAATTCTTCCGCGCGTCGGCGGGCTTCCCTGACGGTTGCGCCGATATAGGCGGCCGATGCGCCGCGGCCGGTGATTTCACCCGGCATGCCGACCGGTTTCACGAAGAAAATCGCCTCGACATGCGCATCGTTCCGACGCGCAAGCTCCATCGCCACCTTCATGCGTTCAAGATGACTGGCGTCGGCGGCGAGATGGACAAGGATCTTCTTAATCGACATTGGCGGAATCTCCGTACCCGAGGAAATCAAGGCTAGTGACGGCAACAGGCCATTTCAACAGGAGCAGCATCCAATAACAAGCGCCGCTTCGACGGGCGCCGGCGTTTGGCGGCAGCACTTAGCGGGGCTCGATCGCATAGGTCGCGACCGGGGGCGTTTCGGTGATGAGTCCGTGCGCCTTGAGGAATTCGCCAAAGATCTCATAGCGCCGGTTGTCGAATGCCGCCGGCCGCAATGCGAATCGGGGAAGTGTATCGCGCCAGGCTCGCCGGTTGAGTTCGTCGTCTAGAGATTCCCGGTCGCCGGAAACGAAAAGCGTCCAGCTTTGATCGGGATGGTTGATGAGAAACTGTACACCCCGTTCGACGGCGCGCACGAAGGCCGACACGCTCGGGTCGTCGCGGCGGTCGGAGTTGGCAACCAGGATCAGCTCGTCGTAGGGCGGCACGCCGTTCTCCTCGGGATAGAATGCCTTCCCCGGTACGCCGACGATGTCCATCTGATTGAGTTCGAAGTTCCGGAACGCGCCGATTACCGCGTCGACCTGGCCGGAAAGCAGTGACGGCGAGAGCGAGAAATTGACGTTCACCAATTCCACGTCGTCGAGGCTCAGGCCCGCTTGTTCCAGCATGACTTTCAGGATCGCGTCCTCGAATCCTCCGATCGAGAATCCGACCTTCCTGCCATTGAGGTCGGCGAGGTTGGCAACTGGGCCGTCGGCGCGGACGAGCAGGGTGCTGAGGGGGGTGGCCACCAGCGTGCCGACCCGCACCAATGGCAAGCCTTCATTGATCTGAATATGGAGCTGGGGCTGGTAGGAGACCGCCAAATCGGCCTTGCCGGCGGCAACGAGTTTCGGCGGATCGTTGGGGTCGGCCGGTTCGACGAACTCGACCTCCAGTCCGGCTTCCTCGAAATAGCCTTTCTCGAGAGCGACGAACAGTGGCGCATGGTCCGGGTTTATGAACCAATCGAGCATGACCGCAAATTTTTCCGCGGCGTGAGCGGGCGCGACCAAGAGCGCGACGATTGCGGCGGCGGATGAGAACAGGCGTAGTGATTTTTTCATGAGGTTAGAGCCTTATCCGATTTCCGTGACGTCGGTTTCCGGCTGCCAGTAGACGAGCCGGTTCATCGCGATGTCGATGACGTAATAGAGGGTGACGGCGAGCGCGCCGAGCACGACCAGGGCGGCGAACATGAGGTCGATCTGAAGTCGGGCGTTGGCATGCAACATGAGGTATCCGAGCCCGGCACTGGAGCCGACCCACTCCCCGACGACAGCGCCGATCGGCGCGACCGCGGCGGCGACCCGGAGCCCGGCGCCGAAGGCGGGGAGGGCGGCCGGGATGCGGACCCGCCGCAGAATGGCGAGGCGTGACCCGTTCATGATCCGGGCCAGGTCGAGCCAGCCCTGGTCGGTGCGCCGAAGACCATCGAAGAAGGTGGCCGTGACCGGAAAGAATATTATCAATGTCGCCATCGCGACCTTCGAACCCAAGCCATAGCCCAGCCACAGGACAAGCAGCGGTGCCAGGGCGAAGACCGGAAGCGCCTGACTGATGACCAGCACCGGCATCAGCCATCGGCGGGCCGGGCGGAAATATGCCATCACCAAGGCGCTGGCGATGCCGAGGATGATGCCCAGCGACAGCCCGAGAAGAATTTCGATCAATGTTATGGCCGCATTGTAAGAGATCGTTTCCGCGTGCTCGAACAATGCGACTGCGACCTCAATCGGACCCGGCATGATGTATGGCGGCGGGCGCGCGATGAGGACCGCCACCGCCCACAAGGCGATAAGCCCGACGCCAATGACCAAGACACGGAGCATGGCGGTCATGCCGCCTTCTTCGCCTCGGATTGGAGCTGACGCAGCAGCGCCACATGCCGGGCAACGATGTCGCGATCGTCGACCGCTCGGGGCGGCATTCCAGGCGGAATGGGTGCATCGGTAATCGTCGCCGGTTCGCCACTCATGATCTGGATTTCATCCGATAAACGCAGTGCTTCGAGTGGATCGTGGGTGACCAAAAGAACGGTCCGCCCCCGAAGCAGCCGCGCGGCGATATCCTGGAGGCGCAGGCGGGTCAGCGCGTCGAGCGAAGAAAACGGCTCGTCCATCAGCACCACCGGGCGATCCTCCAATAGCGTGCGGGCCAGGGCGATACGCTGTCGTTGCCCGCCGGAAAGCTCGGCCGGCAATGCGTCCCCCTTATGGCTCAGGCCGACTTGTTCGAGAAGGTTTCGAGCGCGTTCCCGGGACGGCGCGGACCGTTGGCCGCGTAGCGATGGCCCGAGAAGGATGTTTTGAATTGCAGTCAGCCATGGCAGCAAGAGGTCTTGCTGCGCCATGTAGGCGACCCGCCCGTGGAGCGGCCGACCATCGTCGCAGGTCACCGCTTGTTCGGAATCGAAATCAGTCAGGCCGGCGATCAGTCGCAGCAAAGTCGTCTTGCCGACCCCGCTTGGCCCGAGAATGCTGGTCCAGCGACCGCCGGACAACGTAAAATCGAGGTTATCAAACAGCGCGGATCCGCCATAATCGATTCGTGCCCCATGAACGAGAACGGTTATGGGCTTGGATACTGATTCTTGCGGCATGGTTCCCGTCCCTCCGCCGGCTCTAACCGGATCAGGTTCGAGGGGTCGTTCCGGAATTGGAACCTCTCAGCCGCTCCATGCGGCTCCCCCCGGGGTTGGGCCGGAGTATGGAATTTGGCGGTCGCTTTGGCAAGGCTGCGCGGTTTGACCGGCGTACCGTTTCGACAATATCCCCGTTTCATCGGCAGCGAGATCTACCGGCGCTCACGCTACGGCGGAAAGCATCCGCTGGCGATTCCGCGGATGTCCACGGTCGTCGATCTGTGTCGCGCGCTCGGTTGGCTCGAGGCCGATCAGTATGTCGATAGCCCTCAGGCGACGCCCGACCAGTTGCGACGATTTCACGATCCGGCCTATATCCGGGCGCTCCAGGAAACTGAACGGACCCAGAGGATCAGCACTGAAGCCCGCCGCCGGTATCACATCGGTGCCAACGGAAACCCGATCTTTGGACAAGTCTTCAGCCGCCCGGCCACGGCCTGCGGTGCGACCCTGGCCGCGGTGACGATGTTGCGGGCCGGCGGGGTCGTCCATAGCCCCGCCGGCGGCACGCACCACGGTCGGCCCGACAGGGCGAGCGGGTTCTGTTATTTCAACGAGCCGGTATTGGGAATCCTAGCGTTGTTAGACGACGGCCATGGGCGTGTCGCCTATGTCGATGTCGATGCCCACCATTGCGACGGCGTCGAGGACGCATTGATTGACGACCCGCGCGTGCTGACGATTTCGATCCATGAAGCGGGGCGGTGGCCACACACCGGGCAGGTATCGCGCCGCATGGGTGACGGTGGAGCAATCAATTTGCCGGTGCCCGAAGGGTTTCACGACGACGAGCTCGCGCTCTTGCGCGACGAAATCGTGATGCCGGCACTTGCCGGTTTCGGGCCCGACGCCATTATTCTGCAGGCCGGTGCGGACGGCTTGGCGGATGACCCGCTGAGCCGCCTCGCGCTTTCCAATAAAGCGCTGTGGGACGTGGTACGTGCCGTGCAGTCGCTGACCTCCCGACTGCTCGTGCTCGGCGGCGGGGGTTACAATCCTTGGTCGGTCGGAAGATGCTGGTCGGGTATTTGGGGAATCCTCAACGGACGAGAAATCCCCGATCGCCTGCCGGCGGCTGCCGAATCCGTGTTGCGTGAACTGAGCTGGTCGCGCAGCGCGGGCCGGAATCCGCCTCAACACTGGTTTACGACATTGTCCGATCCGCCCCGTGTCGGGCCGATTAGACATGAAATCCGCGATCTCGCCGAGAAGAGTGCGCGAAACCTCGACCGGTCATCGGCGAGTGCGTCATCCGCCTTGCAATTGTCATGATGCCCGGGAATAACGGAGGATATGTTGCCGCCTACGAGTACAATTTCGATGCGCCTGGACGTGCTGGCAGTCGCCAAAGTCATCGTTCTGTTGTTCGTCCTGCAGGCGTGGTCCGAAATGGGATGGGCCCAGTCGGGCAGCGATCCGGGGCTGACGCCACTGACGATCGAGACCGCGGCGGGCAAGGTCGATTTCACCGTCGAGGTCGCGACCACGCCGGCACAAAAGATGCAGGGGCTCATGTTCCGGCAATCCTTGCCGAAGGATGGCGGTATGCTGTTCGACTATGGTGCGCCGCGGTCGGTCGCGATGTGGATGAAAAACACCTACATTCCCTTGGACCTACTGTTCATCGGAGGCGACGGGCGAATCGTGAATATCGTCGAGCGGGCGGTTCCCCATTCGCTGGCGACGATTCCATCGGACGGCCCGGTTCGCGCCGTTCTCGAGGTCAATGGCGGTACGGTCTCACGGCTCGGCATCGCGCCGGGCGATCGCGTCGCCCACGGAATCTTTTCGGACTGAAGGAGGGGTTCAGCGCTTCAGGGCCAGGGTCAGGCCGTCGCCAACCGGCAACAAGCTGAGCGAAACGCGCTCGTCGGATTTCAGTTTCTCATTCAACGCACGAATGGCAACCGTATCTTCATCCTGCTTTTCGCTGTCGATGACGTCGCCGCTCCACAACACGTTGTCGACCAGGATGAGGCCGCCCGGCCGAACCAGCGTCAGGCAGCGCTCGTAATAGGCGTCGTAGTTGGTCTTGTCGGCATCGATGAAGGCGAAATCGAATTTGGCGATCTCGTCATTCGCGACCAGCTCGTCGAGGGTCGTGAGGGCGGGGCCGAGACGAAGGTCGATCTTGTGGGCCACGTCGGCTTGATCCCAGAAGGGGCGGCCGACGCGGGTGTATTCGTCGCTGATATCGCAGGCGATCAATTGGCCGTCGTGGGGCAGCGCCAGCGCAACCGAAAGCGCGCTGTAGCCGGTATAGGTACCGATTTCGAGTGCCCGGCGGGCGCCGATCATTTCGGCCAGAAGCGCCATGATTTAACCTTGCTCCGGGGAAATCTGCATGATCTCGCCGCGCATGCCGACGGTGGCATCGCGAAGCGCCGCCTGCGCCGCGTGTTCCCGGACCGATACGGCGACGAGATAATCGTAAAGGTCATCGTTGAGATTGAGTGTTCGGCTGGCCATCCCGGTTCCCATGTTGAAGCGAAGTCGCGATCAAGTAAGTCAGGCTGACGTTACATTCAACCGCATGGCCGATGGCCGCAAAATGGGCGATACTAGGCATGTGTTGCCAGGGCACCCCGAAATGCATATTTTCCGCCCATCGGGGCGTGGCGCAGCCTGGTAGCGCGCCTGCTTTGGGAGCAGGAGGCCCCCGGTTCGAATCCGGGCGCCCCGACCAGACCGAGAACGAAGGTTCGACACATGAAGGCACGGATTTATCAGCCCACCAAGACGGCCATGCAATCGGGACGGGCCAAAACCCACAGATGGCTGCTCGAGAGCCTGCCGCAGTCGCGGAAGACGCGGGACCCGCTTATGGGTTGGACAAGCTCCGACGACATGAACCGGCAGTGGCGGCTATCATTCGAGACCAGGGACGAGGCCGTCGCCTATGCCGAACGGCGCGGCATCGCCTACGAGGTCGAAGAGCCCCACGAGCGCCGCATTCAACCTAAGAGCTATGCCGCGAATTTCCGCTGGAACCGGCCGCCGGGTTGATCGGCGGCGGCCGACCGATGACGGCGACGACCGTTCAATGCGCCCGTAGCTCAGCTGGATAGAGCGACGGACTTCTAATCCGTAGGTCGCAGGTTCAAATCCTGCCGGGCGCACCAATTTTGATAATTAAAACAGGTATTTATGATGGAGCATATTTTTGAACAAATTCGTATCTGCTCTATGTCCGCTCTATGTCCGTGAGCGGGGCAATGAAGGCGTCAATGTCCGTAGTGAGGGTCATGACACCCTCCACACGGCTTCCAGTTCGCTTATGGCCTGGTCGGCAAGATCGCGGGACACCTCGTTTACCCAAAGCTCCGGGTGAAGGCTGTCCAGCGGCAGTTCGCCATCCATAAGTTTTCCGTGGACGACATGCGCCGCGACCTTCAACTTGGCGATCGCGCCCTCAATCGTCCGAGGCTCGACCTTCCACATGTCGGTGAAAGCTTGCCGTGCCACGGTGTCGGCGGCGTTCGCCTCGTCATAGGCGCGGTTAAGGCCAAACCTGTTCCAGATCGGGTTCACGGTAGTCCTTATCCAATCCGCCGTCTCACCTGGGTAGACTGCGGGCGGCATAAGGCCGGGATTTTCGGGATGCGTGTCAACAACCGCCCGCAGACTCACCGCCTTCTGCCAGAGCATTTGCGTTCGCGCCTGGAGGCGATACGTGTTGTCGATCATTGGCAAGATAGGGTCGCTGCCGGCTGATGCGGGGGCGGTCGCTGCAATTGGCGCCGCTATGACAGCGCCGCTCAGGGCGAGAAGATCTCGCCGCGTTTCATGGGTTCTCTGCATGGATAGCTCCAATGCTTTGGCTTATCAGGCCACGCCAAGGGACAGCCCTGGCGCCGGGCGCTGATAACACGGCATTGGTCGTGCCTGCCTTCTTTCCCTCTCGGGTATTGTATCCGGCAGACGCCCGGCATGAAGGTATGAAAGACCCGCCAAGCGGGGCGGTTGCCCGCCTAGTGTCAGATGTTTCTAGCACCGTCGATAATTCCGAACCCAAAGTGGCAGAATGTCAAAAAGGATTAGTCTTCGCAAATCTGCGCGGCATACTGAGGCATCAATTGTCAATAAATCCGAACGAAAGATGAGTGACACTCAAGCAGCGAAGGCGCGGATCCGATTCAGGTGTCCGACGACCTACACGATTCTGCTTGTCCTCATTGTCGTCGCGGCCGGTCTCACATGGATCGTTCCGGCCGGTCTATACGACCGAACCGATCCGGACATCCATAATCATAGCCTTCCCATTCCCGGGACCTATAGGAGCGTGGAGCCCGAGCCGCAAGGGATTCTCGATGTCATCTTGGCCCCCGTCGGCGGCTTCTACAAGCCGCTGGGCTACGAAGCCCAAGCGATCGATATAGCGCTATACATCCTCGTCATGGGTGGGTACCTGGGCGTCATCGCACGAACCGGTGCCATCACTGCGGTCATCGAAAGGGCGATTAACCGCCTCGAGGGTCGAGAAAAATGGATGATTCCGATTTTGATGGCGCTGTTCGCCGCCGCCGGTTCGCTATTCGGATTCGCCGAAGAGTCCTTTGCCTTCTATATGCTGATCGTACCGGTGATGATCGCCGCCGGATACGACGCTCTGACCGGGGTCGCGGTGCTTCTGGTCGGCGCCGGTATCGGCAATCTTGGCTCGACCGTGAACCCATTCTCCACGCTCATCGCCTCCGACATTGCCGAAGTCCCGCTGACCGATGGGCTTGCGCTTCGTTTGGCGATCCTGATCGCGTGCTGGGCCGTGGCCTCGGTCTATGTCATGCGCTATGCCGAGCGGGTCCGCCGGGATCCGGAGCGATCTTTGGTGGCGAACCGGCGGGAAGCCAATATCGCGTTTTTCGTTGGCGAAAAGCCCGATGACGCGGAGGTGATTGAATTCACGCCGACGCGCCGCGCCGTGCTGGTTGTCTTCGCGCTCAGCTTCGCCGTCTTGATTTGGGGAGTTTCGGTCGGCGGCTGGTGGATGGCCGAGTTGACGGGCCTGTTTCTTGTCGCCGCAATCGTCGTTGGCGTGGTCGCTCGGCTCGGCGAGGAAGAATTCGTCAGCACTTTCGTCGATGGTGCAAAGGATGTTCTGCCGGTTGCCTTGATCGTCTGTCTGGCGCGCGCCGTCCTCGTCGTCCTCGACAACGGCCATGTGACGGACACGTTGCTGTTCTGGGCAGAGGAAGGGATCTTCGGTTTGCCCCACATTGTCTTCATCAATGTCGTCTTTGGATTCGAGCTGATCTTTGCCAACTTGATCCCCTCCTCGAGTGGCCTTGCCGTACTGACGATGCCGATCCTGGTTGATCTAGCCGACGTGTCGGAAGTCAACCGTTCCCTGGTCGTCACCGCGTTCCAGTCGGCCAGCGGCATGGTCGAGCTGTTTACGCCGACCTCGGTGGTGCTGATGGGCGGATTGGCGATCGGGCGGGTTCCGTATGACAGATGGCTGCTCTTCGCCGCGCCGTTGCTTGCAATCCTGATCATCATCGTCTGTGCCGGGTTGAGCCTCGGTTTGCTCTT